>CANQTQ010000028.1 GCA_947626765.1 uncultured Clostridia bacterium | reverse complement strand
ATTTTAAATTTAGCGAGCCTTCCTGTTTCAAGGAAAGCCCGTTATTTTTTATCTAAAAGTATTATCAAGTAACTTTACACCTACAAAATTTTAAAAAATATCTATTATTTTTTTTATAAATATGATAAAATTAGCTATGAAATTTGTAACAGTAATTTAATCAAATTTATAATATATATTAAAGTTAATCGTAATTAGGAGGATACAATGAGAAAATACTTTGGAACAGATGGAATTAGAAGAATTGCTAATACAGAACTTTCTCCATCTTTAGTATATCGTGTTGCAAAAGCAGGAGCTTATGCATTATCTAAACAAACAGACCATACACCAACAATATTAATAGGAAGAGACACTAGAATTTCAGGAACTTTAATTGAATCAGCAATGACAGCAGGCTTTTTAAGCTATGGTGCAAATGTTATAAGTTTAGGTGTTATCCCAACACCTGGAGTTGCATATTTAACAAAAAAATTAAAAGTAGATGCAAGTGTTGTTATTTCTGCATCTCATAATACATACGAATTTAACGGAGTAAAATATTTTAGCAATAAAGGAATGAAAATTCCAGATGAACTTGAAGAAGAAATAGAAGAAATGATGGATTCTGAAAAACTAGAAAACAATCTTACTGCTGTAAATGATAAAATAGGTGTAGCAGAAGTAAGAACAGACCTTTTAGATGAATATGTATATTTCTTTAGAAAAAACTTTGAAGAGGAATTTGAAAACTTTAATAGTGAAAATTTTGTTGTAGCAATAGATACTGCAAATGGTGCTACTTCTGTTGTTGCAGATAAAGTATTTACTGCTTTAGGAATTAAACACTATATTATGAACAACACACCAAATGGTGTAAATATAAATGAAAATTGTGGTTCTACACATTTAGACATGCTAAAAAAATATGTAGTAGAAAACAATTGCAATTTAGGTATTGCTTATGATGGCGATGGAGATAGATGCTTAGCAGTAGATGAAAATGGAGAAGAAATAGATGGAGATAAATTATTAGCCATAATTTCTAATTACATGAAGGAAAAAGGAACCTTAAAAAATAATGCAATAGTTGCAACTGTAATGAGCAATTTAGGCTTAAAAAAATATGCAGAAAATAGCGACATAAACTTAGCACAAACAAAAGTTGGAGATAGATATGTTTTAGAAGAAATGCTAAAAAATGGGTATAATTTAGGTGGAGAACAATCAGGACACATTATCTTTTTAGACTATAACCCTACAGGAGATGGAATATTAACATCTTTAATGCTAATTAGAGTTATGCTAGAAAAACAAAAAAAGGCATCTGAATTATCAAAAATTATTCAAATATATCCACAAGTATTAGTAAATGCTAAAGTTTCAAGCGATAAAAAAGAAAACTATAAAGATGATATAGAAATTCAAAATGAAATTAATAACTTAGAAAAAGAATTCTCTGGAAATGGAAGAGTTTTAATTAGACCATCTGGTACAGAACCTTTAGTTCGTGTAATGATTGAGGGAGAAGACCAAAACTATATAAAACAAAAAGCAGAGAATTTAGCAAAACTAATTGAACAAAAGTTAAATTAATTAGACATTTTACAAGGAAAATATATTAAAAATGTATTTTCCTATAAAATATATATAATAAACAAAGGAGGAATTTTAAAATGCCAGTAATTAACTTTACAAATCCCATTCCAGTTTTAGTAGCAGTAATAGTATTTGCATTAGTGCTATATCTAGGAAGGGAAACAAAAAAATCATTAGTAGTAGGAATTATGTTATTTTGCTTTATAGCTATTTTACTAGGACACACAATTGAATTTATGACAGTTGCACAATCAAATGAAGTTATATATAAAGCAGTTACAACATCTGCTACACTTGATTTAGTATTTATTTTCTTATCTTTTATTTCTTATTTATGGGTTGATGATATAGAAGTAAAAGCAGGAAAGAAAAAAAGCATAGATAACAGCTTAGAATGGTTTTGGAATAAAGTATAGTAAAATATTAATGCAAGGAAGGAAGAGAACATACTTATGTCAAAATTTTATTTAACAACTCCTATTTATTACCCAAGTGGAAAGTTTCATATAGGAACTGCCTACACCACAACATTAGCAGATGCAATAAAAAAATATAAACAAGCAAGAGGTTATGATGTATATCTTCTTACTGGAATGGACGAGCATGGTCAAAAAATACAACAAGTTGCAGAAAATGCCGGAAAAACTCCTCAAGAACATGTAGACCAAATGGCAGAAGAAGCTAAAAAATTATGGAAGTTAATGGAAATTGACTATGATGATTTCATTCGTACAACACAACCTAGACATGAAAAAGTAGTAGAAGAAATATTTGATAAACTAATGGAACAAGGAGACATTTACCTTTCAGAATATGAAGGGTGGTATTGTATGCCTTGTGAAACTTATTTTACAGAAACACAATTAGTAGATGGAAAATGTCCAGAATGTGGTAGAGAAGTTAAAAAAATGAAAGAAGAATCATATTTTTTCAACATGAAAAAATATGCTAACAGATTAATAGATTTTTATAATCAAAATCCTAATTTCATTTTACCAGAGTCTAGAAAAAATGAACTATTTAATAACTTTTTAAAACCAGGGCTAGAAGATTTATGCGTAAGCCGTACTAGCTTTGATTGGGGTGTAAAGGTAAGAAAAGATCCAAAACATGTAGTATATGTGTGGTTAGATGCCTTAACAAATTACATTACAGCATTAGGCTATTTATCTAATGACGATAGTTTAATGCAAAAATATTGGCCTGCAGATGTTCATCTTGTAGGTAAAGATATTATTCGTTTTCATGGAATTTATTGGCCTATTTTCTTAATGGCTTTAAACTTACCGCTTCCAAAGCAAATTTATGCACATGGTTGGATTATGATGAAAGATGGCAAAATGTCTAAATCAAAAGGAAATGTTATATATCCAGAACCATTAATAGAGCGCTATGGGTTAGATGCATTTAAATATTTTATTTTAAGAGAAATGTCATATAGCCAAGATGGAACTTTTACACCAGAAGGTTTTGTTGAAAGATATAACTTTGACTTATGTAATGATTTAGGAAACTTACTTAATAGAACAATAGGAATGGTAAATAAATATTTTGATGGAGAAATTAAAGAATATCCACAAAATGTATCTTCACTAGATAAAGAAATAGAAAGCTTTTCAAATGGTGTAATACATAGTGTAGAAGAATATTTTGATACTTACCATATTAGCCAAGCAATTGGCGAAACATGGTCTTTAGTTTCTAGAACTAATAAATATATAGATGAAACAATGCCATGGGCACTATTTAAAGAAGGCAGAACAGAAGAATTACAAAGTGTAATGTATCATTTAGTAGAAAATTTAAGAAGAATTGCTATTTTAATATCTCCATATATGGTTCATACATCACAAAAAATATTAGATGAGCTTTCTATACCACAAGAGCTTAGGTCATGGGAAAGTATGCAAGCATATAATGAAATAAAAAATATAAAAGTAACAGATAAACCAGAAGTATTATTTGCAAGATTAGAGCAAGAAGCTGAAATAGAAGTAATTAAAAATATGATGAAATAAATAAGTTCAAAGGGATGAAGTAAAATGGGAAAATTATTTATAATAGATGGAACAGATGGAAGTGGCAAACAAACACAATTTGAAAAATTAAAAGAGCATTTATCTAAAGATAACATTGAATTTAAAACAATGAGTTTTCCTAATTATGAATCACCATCATCTAGTTTAGTAAAAATGTATTTATCTGGTGAGTTTGGAGAAAATGCAAAAGATGTTAGCCCATATATTGCTTCTACATTTTATGCAGCAGATAGATATGCAACATATATAAAAGAATTTAAAAATTATTACGAAAACGGTGGAATACTATTAGCAGATAGATATACTACATCTAACATGATACATCAAACTGGAAAAATTACAAATAAAGAAGAAAGAGAAAAATTTTTAAATTGGCTATGGGATTTTGAATTTAATTTATATGGCTTACCTGTACCAACTGAAGTATTTTTCTTAAAAATGCCACCAGAAACAGCACTTTTGCTAATTAAAAATAGAGAAAATAAATTTACACATTCTATGCAAAAAGATATTCATGAAAGAGATAAAAATCACATAATAGATAGTTTTAATGCAGCTTGTGAGGTTGCTAAAAATTATAACTGGTATACTGTAGAATGTGTAAAAGAAGGCAATATACGCACTATAGATGACATACATGAAGAGATTTATGAAGAAATAAAGAAAAAAATTTAAAATTGTGAATTTTTTAAGACTAAAAATATAATACTTTGACAATTTACTTGTACATACTATTTTATATTTTTAGTCTTTTACTTTATATTTTATTTCGTTAAACTGACTACTCAGTCTAACGACTTTTTTTATCTTTTGTGATATATATTAATAGTTAAATTTTTTTACATAAATAAGAGGTAACTATGAGCAAAAGATTATATGATTACACGAAAATTACAGATTTAAAAGATATGTTAAATAAAACAAAAAAATTATATGGAGAAAAAATAGCATATAAAATAAAAATAGAAAATGGAAAATATAAAACAATTACACATAATGAAGTAAAAGAAATGGTTGATGCATTAGGAACAGCTTTAATTAGCTTAGGCTTAAAAGGAAAAAGAATAGCTATTATTGGAGAAAATAGATATGAATGGCAAATAGCATATTTAGCAGTAGTTTGTGGAACAGGTGTAGTAGTTCCACTAGACAAATCATTACCAGAAAACGAATTAAATGACTTAATTGAAAGATCTGAAGTCGAAGCAATTTTTTATACTAAAAAATATGATGGTATTCTTCAAAAAATAAAATATAGTACAAAAAATAAATTAAAACATTTAATAGCAATGGATCTAAGTCTTCATACAGAAGGAATTTACTTAGAAGATGAGTTAATAGAAAACGGAAAAAAGCTTATACAAAATGGCAATAAAGAATTTATAAATAGTAAAATAAATCCAAACGAAATGAGTATAATGTTATTTACATCTGGAACCACATCAAAATCAAAGGTAGTAGCACTTTCACACAAAAATATATGCTCAAATTTGATGGATATTGGAAGTGTTTTAGATGTTACATCAGAAGATACATTGCTTTCTGTACTGCCAATTCATCATGTATTTGAATGTACAGTAGGATTTCTATTTTCAATATATAAAGGAGCTACAACAGTATTTTGTGATGGCTTAAGATATGTGGTGGATAATTTAAATGAATATCATGTTACTGTTATGGCATGTGTTCCTGCTATATATGAAAGAATATTTATGATGATAAGAAAACAACTAGAAAAGCAAGGAAAATTACAAAAAATATTAGAAAATGAGGAAAAATATAGATTTTCTTCTATGGAAAAAAGAAAAGAAGTATTTAAAGAAATACACAATATGCTTGGAGGAAAAGTAAAGCTATTTATAAGTGGAGCAGCAGCACTAGATTATAAAATAGAAGAAAAATATAGACTTCTAGGCATAAACATAGTACAAGGATATGGATTAACTGAAACTTCTCCAGTAATTGCAATAGGAACAAATAAGTATTATAAAACAGGTTCAATAGGAAAAACAGTTCCAAGTGTAGTAGCTAAATTAGAAGATGTAAATAACGATGGAATAGGCGAGCTTGTTGTTAAAGGACCAAATATAATGCTAGGTTATTTTGAAAATAGCAAAGCAACTAAAGAAGTAATGGATGGAGAATGGTTTCATACTGGAGATTTAGCTAGAATAGATGAAGAAGGTTACATATTTATTTGTGGAAGAAAGAAAAGCGTAATAGTTTTAAAAAATGGCAAAAATATTTTTCCAGAAGAAATGGAAAGTTTAGTAAATAAAATTGAAGGTGTGAAAGAATCATTTATATTTGGAAAAAGGCAATCAAAAGATGAAAATGACATAAAAATAAATGTTAAAATTGTATATGATAAAAAACTTATAAAAGATGTTTATAAAGTAGAAACAGAAGATGAAATAAAAGAGGTTTTATCAAAAAAAATAAAAGAAATAAACCAAACATTGCCTATGTATAAGGCAATTAGAGAAATTATTTTAACAGAAGAACCTTTAATTAAAACAACAACAAACAAAATAAAAAGGCAGGAAAATTTAGATGCTATTCAAAAACTTGCAAACTAATTTTTTAGGAAGAAATTGTATTTATTATAATAAAATAGATTCTACACAAGCAGAAATATATAGATTAATTGAAAAAGGTACTATAGTTAACGGAACATTAGTTATGGCAGATATTCAAACAAAAGGTGTAGGAACGCATGGTAGAACTTGGTATACAGATGAAGGCAATAATATTGCATTTTCTTTTTATATAAAACTAAATTGTAATATTAAAACTTTAAATGGATTAACATATGAAATTGCAAATACAATAGTTCAAATTTTTAAAGAAAAATATAACATCAATTTACAAATAAAAGAGCCAAATGACATTATATTTAAAGATAAAAAATTAGGTGGTATTTTAACTGAAACAAAAGTAGTTTTAGAAAATGTTAAATATATTGTAATTGGTATAGGAATAAATACAAATAAACAAAACTTTACTGATGACATTAAGAATATAGCAACATCAATAAAAAAAGAATTTAATATACAAGTAAATACAGAAGACTTTATAGTAGAATTTTGTAATAAATTTGAAAAACAAATAATTAAAAGGATAGTGAATTAAAATATGAAAATTGCATTTTTATTTCCAGGGCAAGGAACACAAACTGTAGGAATGGGAAAAGACTTATATGAAAAATATAAAGAAGCAAAAGAAGTGTATGAAAAAGTAAATAAAATAACAGGAATTAATATTAGCCAAATATCATTTGAAGGACCAGAAGAAACTTTAAATGAAACAAAATATACACAGCTTGCTATACTTACTAATTCTTTAGCAATATTGGAAATATTAAAAAAAGAAAACATAAAAGCAGATATATTATCAGGCTTAAGTTTAGGAGAATATACAGCATTAATATATAGCAAATGCCTTTCATTTGAACAAGGAATAAAGCTTGTTCAAAAAAGAGGAGAATACATGCAAAATTTAGTTCCTAAGGGAAATTGGAAAATGGCAGCAATTATGGGATTAGAAGATGGAAAAGTAGAAGAAGCTTGCAAACAAGTAAAATCAGGTTTTGTAGTTCCTGTAAATTATAATACTGTAGGTCAAGTTGTAATTTCTGGAGAACAAAAAGCTATACTTGAAGCACAAGAAATTGCAAAGCAAATGGGAGCCAAAAAAACAATGGACTTAAAAACATCTGGACCATTTCATACAGAAAAATTAATTGAAAGTTCAAATGCACTAAGAAAAGAGCTTGAAAATATTACATTTAATAAATTTGAAACAAAAGTTATTAAAAATTTAGATGGAGAATTTTATAAAGATTCAGATGATATAAAAGATATTTTGGCAAAGCATATTATAAATCCAGTTAGATTTTCAAAGACAATAGAAAAAATGTTATCTGAAGGAATAGATACATTTATAGAAATAGGTCCAGGAAAAACATTATCTGGATTTGTAAAAAGAACACCAGTTGAAAGAGAAATAAAAATATTAAACATAAATAACATTAATAATTTACAAGAGACAATTAGTTATATAAAAGAAAATGTTACTAGTTAATTGATTTATAGCTAACTAATTGCTCAAATAGTACTATTTTTCGCAGTTTTGAGAGGTCCCGTTCTGAACCCTCTTCTTTGAAATTTCTTCTGCAACGGGCAATTTGAAAAACAAGAAAATTAGTACTATTCGAGCTTTAATATAGATATAAAAATAGTTAGAAAGGAAGAAGAAAAATGAGTAAAGTAGCTTTAATTACAGGTGCCACAAGAGGCATTGGAAAGCAAATAGCATTAACATTTGCAAAGGAAGGATATAATATTGCAATTAATTATATTTCAGAAAATGAAGATGTAGAAAATACGAAAAGAGAAATAGAAAAATATAAAGTAAAATGTTTTATGGCAAAAGGAGATATTTCTAATTTCGAAGATTGCGAAAAATTTGTAAAAGAAGTTATAGAAGAATATGGACAAATAGATGTATTAGTAAATAATGCAGGAATTACAAGAGATACACTATTAATGAGAATGAAAAAAGAAGATTTTGAAGCAGTAATAGATGTTAATTTAGTTGGAACTTTTAATGTAACTAAAAATGTAATTCCATATATGGTAAAGGCACGTTCTGGTAGAATTATTAGTGTAGCTTCTGTTGTAGGAATTGCAGGTAATGCAGGTCAAACTAATTATGCAGCTTCAAAAGCAGGAATTATAGGCTTTACCAAAAGTTTAGCAAAAGAAGTTGCATCAAGAAACATATTAGTAAATGCAGTAGCGCCAGGATTTATACAAACTCAAATGACAGATGTATTAAAAGATAATGTAAAAGAAGAAATTGCTAAATCTATACCATTAGGAAGAATGGGAACTGTTCAAGATGTTGCAAATGTAATAAAATTTTTAGCATCTGAAGAAAGTTCATATATAACAGGTCAAGTTATTAATATAGATGGTGGAATGCTAATGTAAATTGAAAGGATTGATAATAAAAAATGGAAAAGCGAGTAGTTATAACAGGTTTAGGAGCTATAACTCCAATTGGAAAAAATGCAGACGAAACATGGTCAGCATTAGAAAATAAAAAATGTGGTATTGATAATATTACTTTATTTGATACAGAAAATTTTAAAACAAAATTAGCAGCAGAAGTTAAAAATTATAATCCTCTAGATTACTTTGATTTAAAGCAATCTAAAAGATTTGATAGATGCAGTCAATTTGCAGTTATTGCGGCAAGAGAAGCAGTAAAAAATAGTGGTATTACAAAAGAGAATACAGATTATAACAGAGTAGGTACTTATGTAAGTTCAGGAATAGGTGGACTAATAACTATTGAGCAACAATGTGGAGTATATTTTGAAAAAGGAAATAGTAGAATTTCGCCAATGTTTATTCCAATGTCTATTACAAATATATCTGCTGGCGATATTGCTATAGAATTTGGCTTTAAAGGTGAATCTATGTCAATAGTAACAGCATGTGCATCTTCTACACATGCAGTAGGAGAAGCATATAAAACAATTAAACAAGGCTATGAAGATGTTATTATAGCAGGTGGAACAGAGGCTAGTATATGCAACGTAGGAATAGCAGGATTTGAAAATATGAAAGCATTGTCTACAACTACAGATAAAAATAGAGCAAGCATACCTTTTGATAAGGAAAGATCAGGATTTGTTATGGGTGAAGGTGCAGCAATGGTTATTCTTGAAGAATTAGAACATGCTAAAAAAAGAAAAGCAAAAATCTATGCAGAAGTAATTGGGTTTGGTTCTACAACAGATGCTTACCACATAACATCACCAGACCCAGAAGGCATTGGCGCAGCAAATGCAATGATAAGAGCAATGAAAGATGCAAATATTAAACCAGAAGATGTAAATTATATTAATGCACATGGAACATCAACACATTTAAACGATTCTACTGAAACAAAAGCAATAAAAATAGCTTTTGGTGAAAAAAGTAGAAATATAATGATAAGTTCAACAAAAGGAAATACAGGGCATTTATTAGGAGCAGCAGGTGCATTAGAAACTTTAATATGTACAAAGGCAATACAAAATAGCTTAATACCACCAACAATAAACTATAAAGAAAAAGATGAAGAATGTGATTTAGATATTGTTCCAAATGAGCCAAGAAAAGCAAGCTTAAATATTGTAATGTCAAATTCTTTAGGATTTGGTGGACATAATGCAAGCATTATAATAAAAAAATATGAGGAAAAATAATTTAAAAAATAAAGTTTTATCGATAATAAAGAAAGGAAAAAGATTTTAAAATGAACTACGAGGAAATTAAAAAGTTAATGGAAGACATGGAAAAATCAACCTTAACAGCAATAAATATAGAACTTCCAGATGGAACAAAAATTAGTATGCAAAAAGATTTTAAAAAAGAAGTAGAAGTAGTAAACAATAAACAAAATGAATTAAACATAAACAAAGAAGATAATGTTTCAAAAAAAGTAGAAGTTAAAGAAGAGACTGGAAATATTATAAAATCTCCAATGGTTGGTAATTTCTATATTAAACCATCTCCAACAGCTGAAGCATATGTAGAAATTGGAAGCATAGTAGAAAAAGGAGATACCGTTTGTATAATTGAGGCTATGAAATTAATGAATGAAATAGAATCTGAATTTTCTGGAAAAATTACAGAAATTTTTGTAAAAGATGGAGATACTGTTGAATATGGAACACCTTTATTTAAGGTAGAATAGTTATATTTAAGCTAAAACATTATGTAATTAAAAATAGGAGAAAAGTTATGTTAAATAAAGAAGAAATTAAAAAAATAATACCTCAAAGAGAGCCATTTTTAATGATAGATGAAATAGAAGAATATATACCAGGGCAAAGTGCAGTTGCATATAAAAATGTAAATGAAAATGAATGGTATTTTAAAGGACATTTTCCAGGAACCCCAATAATGCCAGGAGTTTTAATTGCAGAATCTCTTGCACAAACCGGTGCAGTTGCAATTTTATCTATGGAAGAAAATAAAGGTAAAAATGCTTTATTTGGTGGAATTGATAAAATGAAATTTAAAAAAATGGTTTTGCCAGGAGATAGATTAAAGCTAGAAGTAAAAATTATAAAACAAAAAGGTCCTATTGGTGTAGGAGAAGCAGTAGCCTCTGTAGATGGAAAAATTGCAGCAAGAGGAGAGCTTACTTTTGCATTAGTATAGAAAGGAAATGATTAAGAAATGAACAAAATATTAGTTGCAAATAGAGGAGAAATTGCAGTTCGCATTATTAGAGCCTGTAAAGAAATGAATATAAAAACTGTTGCAGTATATTCGGAAGCGGATAAAAATGCTTTACATACTCGTTTAGCAGATGAGGCAATTTGTATAGGTCCAGCAGAATCAAGCAAAAGTTATTTAAATATGAAAAATATTATAGAAGCTGCATATATAACAGGTGCAGATAGCATACATCCAGGTTTTGGCTTTTTATCTGAAAATTCTCAATTTGCAAAAATATGTGAAGAATCAAATATAAAGTTCATAGGTCCTACTTCAAAAGTTATAGACTTATTAGGTAATAAGTCTAATAGTAAATACATCATGCAGCAAGCTGGTGTTCCAGTTATTCCAGGTTCAAACGGAAGTGTAAAAGGTTTAAAAGATGCAATATTAGTTGCAGAAGAAATAGGCTATCCTGTTATGCTAAAGGCAGCTGCAGGTGGTGGAGGAAAAGGCATAAGAATTGCTAACAATAGTACTGAATTAGAAGCAAATTACAATATAGTAAAACAAGAAGCTAGAATTTCATTTAATGATGATGAAATTTATATAGAAAAATTTATACAAAATCCTAGACATGTAGAAATACAAATATTAGCAGATGAGCATGGAAATATAATTCATTTAGGAGAAAGAGACTGCTCAATTCAAAGAAGACATCAAAAAATAATGGAAGAAACACCTTCTACAGCAATAGACGAAAAACTTAGAACTAAAATGGGAAATGCTGCAATAAAAGCAGCAAAAGTAGCAGACTATACTAGTTGTGGAACAGTAGAATTTTTAGTAGACAAAGATAAAAACTTTTATTTCATGGAAATGAATACTAGAATTCAAGTAGAACATCCTATAACTGAAATGAGAACAGGTATAGATATAGTAAAAGAACAAATAAAAATTGCCGCAGGAGAAGAATTAAAAATTAAACAAAAGGAAATAGAATTTAAAGGTCATTCAATAGAATGTAGAATAAATGCTGAAAATCCTAGTAAAAATTTTATGCCATGCCCTGGACAAATAAAAGAAATAAACTTGCCAGGTGGAAATGGCATAAGAGTAGATACTGCAATATATAATGGCTATGTTATTCCACCAAATTATGACTCAATGATTGCCAAAATTATAGTGCTTGGAGCAACTAGAAATGAGGCTATTGCAAAAATGCGAAGAGCATTAGAAGAACTAGTAATAGATGGTGTAAACACAAATAGAGATTTTTTACTTAATATTATAAGAAATCCTAATTTTATTAGGGGAAATTTTGATACTTCATTTATTGAAAATGAAATATTAAGGAGTTGAGATAGCATAAATGATTGTTGATAAAATTAAAAAAAGAGAAACTCAAGTAGTAAAAAACAAAAAGTCTAACATAGATATACCAGTAGGCAAATGGCTTAAATGCGAAAAATGTGGTGAAATTTTATACAAAGAAGCAGTTATAAACAATTTAAATATTTGTCCTAATTGTGGCTATTATTTTAGAATGCATATAGAAAAAAGGCTAGAATTAATAATAGATGAAGGAACATATAAAAGATTTAATTTGAATTTAGAAACTACTAATCCATTAGAGTTAGAAGACTATACAAAAAAGTTAAAAACTTTAAGAGAAAAAACTGGTCTTGAAGAAGCAGTAGCTTGTGGAACGGGAAATATAAATGGAGAAAAAGTTGTAATTTGTATTATGGATAGTGGATTTCTAATGGGAAGTATGGGAATAGTAGTTGGAGAAAAAATAACATATAGTATAGAACAAGCTATAAAACAAAAACTACCACTTGTTATATTTTCTGTATCTGGCGGAGCAAGAATGCAAGAAGGAATTATTTCTTTAATGCAAATGGCAAAAACTACTGCTGCACTTACTAAACTAGATGAAGCAGGTCTTTTATACATATCAGTTTTAACAGATCCTACTTATGGAGGTGTAACCGCTTCATTTGCAAGTTTAGGAGACATTATTTTAGCAGAGCCAAAAGCTATGATAGGGTTTGCAGGTCAAAGAGTAATAGAGCAAACAATTGGAGAATCACTGCCAGAAGGATTTCAAACTGCCGAATTTTTATTAGAACATGGTTTTATAGATAAAATAGTAGAAAGAAAGGATTTAAAAGATACTATATATAAATTAATTATGTTCCATAAAGGAGGCGATAAATAGTGCCAAGTTCAAAGATATCAGCATGGGAAATAGTTGAAATTGCAAGAAATCCAAAAAGAAAAACTTCGCTTGATTATATTAATGAAATATTTGATGACTTTATAGAATTACATGGAGATAGAAACTTTAAAGATGACAAATCTATTGTATGTGGAATAGCTAGAATTGAAAAACAAAATTATACAATAATTGCAGAGCAAAAAGGAAGAACTACAAAAGAAAATATTGAAAGAAATTTTGGTATGCCTAATCCGGAAAGTTACAGAAAAGCAACTAGATTTATGAAACAAGCAGAAAAATTTAAAAGACCAGTTATTACATTTATAGACACAAAGGGAGCATACCCAGGAATAGGTGCAGAAGAAAGAGGTCAAGGTGAAGCTATTGCTAAATCAATGTTTGAAATGGCAAAACTAAAAGTACCTATAATTTCTATTGTAATTGGTGAAGGTTCAAGTGGTGGAGCTTTAGCAATAGGAGTTGCAAATAAAGTATTTATGTTAGAAAATGCAATTTATTCAATTCTTTCTCCAGAAGGCTATAGTAGCATTTTATGGAAGGACTCTAGTAGGTACAAAGAAGCAGCAGAAAAAATGAAATTAACAGCAAAGGATTTATATAACCTAAAAGTAATAGACAAAATAATAAAAGAGCCACAAAAAGATGGAGAAGTAAACTTTGAAAAATTAGCTAGCAACTTGAAAAAAGAAATAGTTACTAGTATAATTGAGTTAAAAAAATTAAGTGAAGAAGAAATAGTACAAAATAGATATAAAAAATTTAGAAATATGGGTGAATATATAAAACTATAATACTCGCATTAAAATTATTTACCACATGCATACACGATATGAAAATGTTAGGAGGTAAGAGATGTTACTAGAAAATAAACAAATACTAATAATGGGAATTAGAAATAAATGGAGCATTGCCTATGGAATTGCTAAATCTGCCTATGAAAATGGTGCAAAATTAATATTTACATATATGGGAGAAGAAAATAAGGATAAAATAGAAAGCTTAATATCAGAATTTAAAGACAGCAAAGCTTATTTATTAGATGATGCAGCAAATGATGAATTAGTAAATAAAGTATTTTCTAAAATAAAAGAAGAAAATGGAAAAATAGATGGGTTAGTTCATGCTATTGCACATGCAAATACAGAAGATTTGCATAATGATTTTATATATACTACTAAAGAAGGCTATAGCCATGCTGTTGATGTAAGTGCTTATTCATTTGTACTTTCTGCAAGAGTAGCTAAAGAGCAAGATATGTTAAATGAAAATTCAAGTTTAGTAACTTTAACATATCATGGTTCAACTAAAGTATTAGAAGGTTACAATGTTATGGGAATTGCAAAAGCAGCTCTAGAAGCAAGTGTTAGATATTTAGCAGAAAATTTAGGTAAATTTGGACTAAGAGTAAATGCAATTTCAGCAGGTCCAATAAAAACTTTATCTGCAAAAGGAATTAAAGACTTTTCTTCAATACTAACAGTTGTTGAAGAAAAATCGCCATTACATAAAAATGTTACTATTACTCAGGTAGGAAATGTTGCAACATTTTTATTAAGTTATATGTCAGATAGTATAACTGGTCAAGTAATATATGCAGATAGTGGTTATAATATAATGGGAGTTTAAAAAGAGATAGGAGAAATAAATTATGAGTAATGAAGAAATATTTGAAAAATTAAAAGAAATTATTGTTAATCAATTAGGAATTGATGAGAAAAATGTAAAAGAAGAAGCTACATTTGTTGATGACTTATCAGCAGATTCATTAGATATTGTTGAATTAGTAATGAATATTGAAGAAGAATTTGAAATAGAAATACCAGATGAAGATGCAGAAAAAATAGTAACAGTAGGAGATGTAGTAAACTATATAAAAGAACGTAAACAATAAATTGCATAACAAGGAGTAAATATTTATGGAAAATAAAGGCGATTGGGAAGAACTAGAAAAATGGCAAGAAACAGAAAAACAAAAAAGAATAGAAAAATATAAAATAGACTTTAGCGATCCTAATGAAATAAAAAAAGGAAAACAAAATGTAGATAATTTTTCTAAGTATCTAAATAAAACATTAAAGATAATATTAATAGTAATATCAGTAATTGCAATATTTATGGTCTTTATAATATTTACTCATATTTCAGTAATTTTTAGTAATGCAAAAAGAAGAACTAATGCAGATATTAATACTGTTATAGAACAATATGGAACAGATATTAAAGTTGTTTCAAAAGATATAGACGAAAATGAAAATGGTAAATATATATTAACACCAAAAAACAATAAAAATATTCAATTTACAGTAATAAAAAAATGGGGAGCTTTACATGATGATTTTAAAGCAAATCTTCAAAAATATATTTTTAATAGTTGGCAGAGCAATATAAAAGAGCAAATTCAAACTGAAGAAAGCATTAGTGAAAATGGACTTTTGCAATATGAAAATTACATAGTTGTAAATGAACTAGAAAAATTAAATGAAGGAACAGAAGCTTTAATTAGTTTTTTAGAATATGCTGAAAGCTGGAATAAAGAAAATAAAATTGTAAACATTTGGCAGCAAAAAAATGGACAGTTTATTATGCCTATAGACATATATATAGTATTTAAAGAAAAAGAAATACATCCATATAATAAAGGCTTTCAAACAGCAGATGAAATAAGAGAAGAAGTTAAAAATGCAGTGGAGTTAAAAAATTAATATAGCAAAATTTTATATAATTTTTGTATTGACATAAAGAATAAAAAAGTAGTATAATTAATATACTAATAATGAATAGCTATTCAATAATACGAGTGTTTCGCAACTCATAAAAAATGGCGAACAATATATTCGAGTGTTTCGCAACTCACAAAAAATAGCGAACAATATATTCGAGTAAAGGTTAGCTCAACAAAAAATAACCTATTTTAATTAAGGGGAGTTAAAATTAATTTTTTAACTCCTTATTTTATTATATAGAAAAAAAGCTCTTATTCTTATAAAATAAGATTGAAATTTTTTATTGCAAAGAGAGTTTATATATATGGAAATTTTAGGAGGTATAAAAAATGTTTAAATTTTATGAAGTAGATAGCGAATATATAAAATATTTAAAAGACAATGGAGATGACAAAATTCCAAATATAGAGTATAAAAAACATAAAAAATTTTTTTGTGGAATAGTGCTAACAATTAATAATTTTAACTACTTTGCACCAGTATCTTCTTATAATAAAAGAGCTCATACAGCATTTTTAATTATGGACAAAGATAGAAAAACTAAAGAATTAAAACCAATATCATCTTTAAGACTTTCTTTTATGTTTCCATGTCCAATAGAATATTTAAGTCAAAAAGATTTTTCAAAAGAAGACAAAAAGTATCAAATATTATTAAGGAAAGAATTACATTATTGTAATATAAATAGTGAAAAAATAAAAAAATTGGCAAATCAGGTATATAAACTAGGATTAAATAGTAAAACTAGGGAAAAATTTAATATATGCAATTTTAGTGAATTAGAAGTGAAATGCTTAGAATATTTGTCGTCAAAGAACCAACCAAATTAATACAAGAAAACATCTAAATAATATAAAGTATAGGTATAAATAAAAGAGGAAAAAATGAGCAAAATTAATAAAAAAGAATTAAAACATATATTTAACAAAATGAAAACTAATAGAAAGCAAGCCATAGAAGAACTATGCAATAAATATTATAAGCTAATTTATGGTATAGCTTTTAGTATATTAAAGAATAAAGAAGATTCAGAAGATGTTGTTCAAAATTTTATAACAAAAATATATAGTATGAATTTAAATAATCTTCCAAAAGATAAAGAAGCTACTTGGCTATACACAGTAGTAAAAAATGAAGCATTAGAATTCATTAGAAAGAAAAATAGGCAAATTAATGTAACTGATGAAAACATATATGAAATAAAAAATGAAAATGATGAAATAGAAGAAGTACTTGATAGAGAAAATTTTAATAATTTAATAAGTAATTTAAACAATAAAGAAAAAGAAATTGTATCATTAAAAATAATTTCTAATTTATCATTTAATGAAATATCTAAGCTATTAGAACAGCCAATTAGTACTATTAAATGGAAATATTATAGAGCAGTATATAAAATTAAATTATTACTAGGAAACATTGCAATGTTCATAATAACTTTTACATTGGGGCTATTTACAGTAAAAAGTAGTTTCAAAAAAATTAGCAATTCAATATCAACAGATAAAAACCAAGAAAACGTTAACAGTAGTAATTTAAATGAAATGGCTGAGACTAATTTACCAAATCAGGTAGTTAAAAATGAAATAATAAGTGAAGAAATTATAGACAATACTATTATTACAGACTCTATACTAACAAATAATACAATGGAAACTAATTATATAGTGCAAAATAAAAAATTAAGTTATATAGGAATAGGCACATTATGTATTTCACTAATTTTTTTAGCAGTAGCAATATATTCAATTTTCTCATCGAAATTTAGACCAAAAATGAAACCAAAAACATCTAAATAATAGAAAGGAATAAAAATATGTTAGTAATAATGAGTGAAATAGAAAATGTAGAAGATATAAAGAAAGCATCACTTATATAAATAACATTTTTAATAAATATTGCACTGAAATTCAGTAAAAGAAGATAAATCCACATATCTTAAGACACGATTGTGCAACGAAAATGTATGAAGAGGTATATATAGATATTATGACAAAGAAGCAGTTAGGACAAACTTCTAATGTAACAGATATATACACATCTAGGAGGAGAAAGGTTTAAATCTATATAAAGTTACTAGATAATAGTTTTAACAAAGAAAATTTATGAAAGCCAGTTGTACGTAATATTTCTGTAACAAAAACTTAA
>CANQTQ010000027.1 GCA_947626765.1 uncultured Clostridia bacterium | reverse complement strand
TCTGTATTGCTTCGTGGACCTTCTGGAATAGGAAAAACGGAAAGAATTAAATCATTATATCCAGATTTAATTTATATAAAGTTAACAAATAATATGTTTCCAGAAAAAGTGGTAGGATCGGTTAATTTACAAACGGGGCAAAGCATACCGCCAGACTTTGCTAAAACTGCTATTATGCAAGAAGCAACAGAGGAAGAAAGAAAATTAATTGAAGAAAATATACAAAGTATATATGAAATGGCAAATACAGTTTATGAAAGATCAAAAGAAAGTAAAAAGAAAATTGTAATAATGCTAGATGAACTTTTAAATGTAAAGCCAGCAGTTCAAGCCTTAGTATATACTTTAGTATTAAATAGAATGGTAGAAATAGGTAAAGGACTTAAACTACCAGATAATGTTGTAGTTGTTGCAACTCGGAAACCAAAAGAAATATTCAAGTGTAGCAGAGGACTTAGCAGAACCATTAGAGAAAAGATTTGACCATATATTAGATATGGAACCAAAGGTAGGGGAATGGATAACAGAATATGCAATACCACATAAGATTCATCCAACAGTAATAGGATATATATTATCTAAATATAATAATTCTGGAAAAAGCGAAAACATAGGTGACATAGGTTATTTTTATGAAGAACCAGAAGTTGGGGAACAAAATTTAGATGCTAATCGGATGTAAAGGAAGAACAAACGACCCACGCTCATGGACTTCAATTTCAAACACATTATATAATTTTGAAAGAAATTTAAAAGCGGGTAAATATAAAGGAAAAAACGTAGAAGACATATTACTAAGGTCAATAGAATCTAAACTTCGTATGGAATGGGCAAGTGAATTTTTTGATTTTTATAATCTTCCAACCATTTCGCCAGAAGAAGTAGTAAAAGGAATAGGAAAAGGATATACGCAAGCTGATTTGCCACGAGATATAAGTGAGAGGTTTGCATATATGGCAGCTTTAATAACTGCGGATGAAACACAACTAGAGGCATGTAGGGAATTTATAAGAAAATATTGTGATCCAGAGTATCTTTCAATTTATGATATATACTGGGCAGGAAATGATGAAAGAAAAATGGAACGAATATCTGAACTGCAAGAAATGGAATTATCTTTACATACAGCAAATGAATCAAAACAATATGCTAATGAAGGACTTTTAGCTTATGCTAAAATAGGTCAAATGTACAATAGCTATTTAGAAAGAGATACTAAAGAAGTGAGAGGTGAAGATAATGAAAGAAGCTCAATATAGTGAGGCCGCAGCACAAGTATTAGATATATTAAATTACACAAAAAAAGAAGATATAAAAAAAATACCACAAAGTTTTATAAGATTTTTAATTGAAATTTCAGATAAGAAATATACACCAAAATTTAATCACGAAATACAGATTAATGGACTAAACATAAAAGATCAAACTAAAGAACTTTTAGGCTTTATCTACGTTACTTGGTGGTGTAACGAAAACGAAAGAAAAAAGTATAAAGACATAATACATTCTAATGCTTTAAGGAAAAAGGATATAACAGATTATGATATTAATGATATTTTTAAAAGTAGAGTAGAAAAGAAGGCAAGTATAAACATTAAAACTAATAATGTAACAGAAACCTCTGTAGTTAAATATAAAGAAGATAATTTGTTTAAAAAGCTTTTAAATAGATTAATAAGTTTCTTTACAAATAAAAATGAAAGGGGTAAATTAAGATGATAAATAAAGAATTAATTGAGCTACAAAAGGGTTGTAAGGCTAATTGTGTAATAATTCAAAATGAAGATATAAAAGAATTAGACTCAAAGCTTTTGGTCAGTTCAACCTGTAATATAAATGATTTACTTAAAATTTTTAAAGAAAATATAAGCAGTAAGAAATATGATTATTTTGTAATAAAAGAAATTGATAAAATAAATTCAAATGAGCAGGATAAATATTACCAAATTGTAAAGGATAGGGAATTTTATGGCTATAAATTACCAGAAGAGTTAGTTATTGTTTTAACGGTTGAAAATAAAGAAGGTTTAAAAAATATATTGAATAAACTTTATCATCTTTGTGTGGTAGCTTTTTGAAATTAAATATGGTTAAGAAAGGATGTACCACAAATGGATGTTAATATGATTTATGACATAAAAAGAAAAATGCTAACGAAATATCCTAGATTTGGAAGTGAAATAGCAAAAGCCAATATCGAATTCAAAGATAATTTACCTTTTCATACTGCAGCAACTGATGGGCAAAACATCTATGTTGATCCAAATTATTTTGCAAGTTTAAGTGAAAGTGATAGATTATTTACAATAGCGCACGAAATAATGCATATTAAATTCATGCATATGTTTAGATTAACAGATAAAGAAGGAAAAGAAAGAGATATGGAATTATGGAATATTGCAACAGATGCTATTATAAATGCAAATTTAGAAAGAGATGGCTTTACTATTAAAGAAGGATATGTAAATATGCCAGAGGCATTAAATTATTCAGCAGAAGAATTTTATCAAATTTTATTACAAGAAAAAGAAAAGAAGCAACAAGAGCAACAGCAAAAGCAAAATGAAGATGGACAAGAACAAGATGGACAATCAAATGGAAATTCAAATAATGAAGAACAAAAAGATAAAAAACAAGATGAAGAAACTAAACAGACATCTAAACAGGGTGATGACCATAGCTTATGGGAAGAAGCATTTAAGAATAGAGGAAAAGACAAAAAACAAAGTGAAGGAAAACAAAGAAATCAAAGTGATTCAAAAGAAGAGGAATCAGTAGAGAAAGTAGCAGAGGAACAAGAAAATGAATTTGATGAAAAAAGTGAATTTTCAGATAATAGAAGAGAAAAAATAAAAAAATTCAGAGCTAGGCGTGAAAAAACTGAAAAAGATATAAGGGGATTACATGAAGAAACAATAAAACTAGGAGATATTGGAGAAACTAAAAAAGAAATTGATTGGAAAGTTTTAATACGAAGAGAGATGGACAAAACAGAAACAATATGGAGCCAAAGGCGTTCAATTGCAGAAAACAATTATGCTTATAGATTAGAAGAAAATGATATTGAAGATGAAGCAGAAACAGAAATTATGATTGATGTTTCTGGATCAGTAGAATTAAATCTAGTTAAGGCTTTTTTGAGACAAATAAAGCCATTATTAAAACAATCTAAATTGAAAGTAGGGTGCTTTAATGAAAAATTCTGGGGATTTGTAGATATCAAAAGTATAAGAGACATAGATAATTTTACTATACCTAGTGGAGCAAGAGGAGATTCTGCTTGGACAGAAGATTGGGATTTAGCAGTTAGATCTTTTACTAAAAAAAGAGAAATAAATAAAATAGTATTTACTGATGGAGAACCTTGTCCTGGAACAATGCCAAAACAAGATTTAAAAGGAGAAAATGTTATTTGGCTAGTATATGGAAATAGAAGTTTTAATCCTTGCTGTGGTAGAGTTATAAACATTACAGAAGAACAATTAGAACAGTTACATTTAATCGATACGCCTCTTTCGAAAGTAAATATAAGTAGATAAAGTATTTAAAACGTAATTAATTTAACAGCATAATAATATTAAGAGAGCTATGCTCTCTTTTTTTGAAATTTTATAAAATACACTTTATAATTAATTGACAACTAGCTTATTAATAAATATAATAATAATGAATAATTAAGCTATTAATAAGTAAAAAATAGCTAAGATTAATATATTTTTGAAAGGATTAAATAAAATGAAAGATATAGAAATTTCAGATGATATTAAATACATTGGAGCAGATGATGAAAATATAGACTTATTTGAAAATCAATATAGTGTACCAAATGGTATTTCATACAATTCTTATGTTATAATTGATGAAAAAATAGCTGTAATGGAAACAATAGATAAAAGAAAAACAGACGAATGGCTAATAAATTTAGATAAAGCTTTAAATGGAAGAAAACCTGATTATTTAATAATTTCACATTTAGAGCCAGATCATGCATATAACATTGAAACATTAATAAATAAATTTCCTAACATTAAAATTGTTGGAAACAATAAAACATTTGCATTTTTACCACAGTTTTTTGATATTAAAGATTTAGACGAAAGAAAAATTGAAGTAAAGGATGGGGATATTTTAGAATTAGGAAAACATAAATTACACTTTATTTCAGCACCTATGATACATTGGCCTGAAGTAATGATGGAATATGAAGAAAAAGAAAAAATATTATTTTCTGCTGATGCTTTTGGAAAATTTGGCACATTATCTACTAACGAAGATTGGGACTGTGAAGCAAGAAGATATTATTTTAATATAGTACGGAAAATATGGCATACAAGTTCAAGCATTATTAAAAAAAGTAAGCTTACTAGATATACAAACAATTTGCCCATTGCATGGCCCAATATTAAAAGAAAATTTGTTTTATTATATTAAAAAATATGATATATGGAGTAAATATGAAGTTGAAAGCGAAGGAGTATATATTGCTTGTGCTTCTATACATGGAAATACTCTTAAAGCCTGTGAAAAGATAAAAGAAATATTAGAGAAAAAAGGTGTCAATAAAGTAGTATTAGCAGATTTATCAAGAGAAGACTTCGCAGAAGCTGTAGAAGATTCTTTTAGGTATGGAAAAGTAATATTTGCTTCATCTACATATAATATGGAAATGTTTACACCAATGAGAAATTTATTAATGGATTTAAAAGAAAAAAATTATCAAAACAGAAAAGTAGGAATTATTGAAAATGGAACATGGGCACCAAATTCAGCTAAATGCATGAAGGAAATATTATTAGCAATGAAAAATATTGAAATTGTAGAACCTATTGTTACAATAAGGTCAACTTTAAAAAATGTTGATATAGAAAAGCTAAATGAATTAGCAGAAGAAATTTTAAAATAGTTTTATAGTAAATTTTATAAAAGTCTAACTAGAATTAAAAATATATGTAATTTAAATATGTAAAAATATAATATAAAAATTAGGAGGAAAGTAATATGATACCATTTAAAAGAGCAAATATTTTAATACCAAAAAATATAAATATGTCAAAATGGAGCGTGGTAGCTTGCGACCAATATACAAGTGAACCAAATTATTGGAAAGAAGTAGAAGAAACAGTAGGAAATAATCCATCTACTCTAAAAATTACTTTACCAGAAATATTTTTAGAAGAACCTAATGTTAATGAAAGAATTGAAAAAATAAACAAGACTATGGAAGAATATGTAAATAGTAATTTATTTCAAGAGCTACCTAATACTATGATATATTTAGAAAGGAAACAAAATGATGGTAGAATTAGAGAAGGCATTATAGGAATGGTGGACCTAGAAGAATATTCTTATGAAAAAGGTTCAGAATCATTAATTAGAGCTACAGAAAAAACAGTAGTTGAAAGAATTCCACCTAGGCTAAAAGTAAGAGAAAATGCATTACTTGAGCTTCCACATATTATGATTTTAATAGATGATGATAAAAAAGAAATTATAGAAAGTCTAAAAAATGAAGTTAAAGCAGAAGATGTAGTTTATGACTTTGATTTAATGGAAAATGGTGGACATATAAAAGGTTATAAATTAAATGACAAAACAATTAATGAAATAGAAGAAAAACTAGAAAAATTAGCAGATAAAAAACATTTTGAAGAAAAATATGGAGTAACAAATAAAGGAATTTTATTATTTGCTATGGGAGATGGAAATCACTCTTTGGCAACTGCTAAGTCTCACTATGAAAATATGAAAAAAACAATGAGCAAGGAAGAGTACTTAAATCATCCTGCAAGATATGCTTTAGTTGAACTTGTAAATTTACATAGCGATGCGTTAGAATTTGAAGCAATACATAGAGTTATTTTTAATGCTGATGTTAGTAAATTTATAAACGAACTTTATAAATACTATAATATAAATGAAAATGGGGAAGGACAAGAATTTGAACTTGTTACTAGCAATATAAATAAAAAATTATATATATCTAACCCAAAATCAAATATAGCAGTTGGTTCTATTCAAATGTTTTTAGATGATTATTTAAAGGAAAATGAAGGAAAAATTGACTATATTCATGGAGATGATACAACAAGAAAAATGGGAATGGAAGAAGGAAATATTGCTATTTTATTTAAACCAATGTTAAAAGAAGAGTTATTTAAAACAGTTATTTTAGATGGTGCTCTTCCAAGAAAAACTTTTTCAATGGGACATAGTTATGATAAAAGATATTATTTAGAAGCTAGAAAAATTAAAATGGGTGAAAATAACTAGATTATTTTTAATAAAGGAAGTGTATAAATGCTAGAATTAGAGGAAAATAGCAAACTCTTACAAGAATTAAAAAGAAAATTAGAGCAAATAGATGATTCACTAAATGTAGTTAAATTAAAAGATGACCTAGCAGTACTAGAGTCAAAAACAATGGAACAAGACTTTTGGCTAGATAATAAAAATAGTTCTATTGTTTTAAGACAAATAAACGAAATAAAAAATAAAATAGAAACATATAATAAAATAGAAACAGAACTTAATAGTGTATTAGAAATGAACGAACTTTTGAATTTAGAACCAGATGATGAAATGGCAAAAGAAGTTTTAAAAACAACATCTAAATTAGAAAAAGAAATTGAAAAGCTGGAAATTACTACATTATTATCTGGAAAATATGATAATAATAATGCAATACTAACAATTCATCCTGGTGCGGGCGGAACAGAAGCACAAGACTGGGCAGAAATGCTATATAGAATGTATACTAGATGGGCTAATGCTAATGGTTTTGACGTAAAAGAATTAGACTATTTAGAAGGAGAAGAAGCTGGTTTAAAAAGTGTTACATTTTTAGTGGCAGGAGAGTTTGCTTATGGCTATTTAAAAGGTGAAATGGGCGTACATAGACTTGTTAGAATATCACCTTTTGATGCTGGAGGAAGAAGACACACTTCATTTGCTTCAATCGAAGTACTACCAGAAATTACAGAGGATATTGAAATAGATATTAATCCAGATGATTTAAGAATAGATACTTATCGTTCTTCTGGTGCAGGAGGACAACATATTAATAAAACTTCTTCTGCAATTAGAATTACACATATTCCAACTAATATTGTAGTTGCTTGCCAATCAGAACGCTCACAAATTCAAAATAGAGAAACTGCAATGAAAATGCTAAAATCTAAACTATTAAATTTAAAAGAAAAAGAGCAAAAAGAAACTATAGACGAACTAAAAGGAGTACAAATGGACATAGCTTGGGGAAGCCAAATTCGTTCTTATGTATTTTGCCCATATACATTAGTAAAAGATCACAGAACAAATTTTGAAGTAGGAAATGTTGAAGCTGTAATGGATGGAGACTTAAATGGATTTATAGATAGCTATTTAAAATTTATTATAAAAAAATAATTTTTATAAACTTAAGATTATTAGCAATTTATAATTAAAACTGAATTGTAGTAATAATTTTAATTGTAATATAGTTTTAATTCTAGTATAATTTTAGCTGTAATATAATTTCAATTCTAGTAAATTTTAGCTATAATATAGTTTTAAATGAACAAATTATATATTACAACATATAATATACAAGTCAAATTTAAATTTAAATTGACTTGTATTTTTTATATAAGGACTTGTGATTCTTATGAAATTAGTTGTTATTAAATTTGGAGGAACATCATTAGCTGATAATGATAAGTTAAAAATTGCAGCTAAAAAAACTATTTCTTTTTTAGAGAAAAATGATAGAGTAGTTGTAATTGTATCAGCTCAAGGCAAAACAACAGATGAATTGTTAAAACAAGCAAAAGAATTAAGTGTAGAGCCAAACAAAAGAGAATTAGATATGTTATTATCTACTGGAGAACAAATATCCTGTTCTAAGTTTGCAATATTATTAAATGAAATGGGGTATAGTGCAGTATCTCTTACAGGATGGCAAACTGGAATTTTTACAGATTCAAATTATACACAAGCAAAAATAGAAAATGTTTATACTAATACTATATGGAAACTATTAGAAACAAATAAAATAGTTATAATAGCAGGATACCAAGGGGTTGATGAAAATCAAAATATAACTACTTTAGGTAGAGATGGTTCAGATACAACAGCTCTTGCAATAGCAGCAGCACTAGAACAAAAAGAGTGTTATATTTATACTGATACAAATGGAATTTATGATAAAGATCCACATAAGTATAAATGTGCAAAAAAATTAAATGAAATTTCATATGATGAAATGGAAAAATTAGCTCAAAATGGTGCAAAAGTATTGCATGACAGATGTATAAAAATAGCACGAAAATATGGAATAAAAATAATAGTAAACTCGCCTATATCAAAAGAAAATGGAAGTATTGTTAAATAATAACTATAAAAATATATCTAGAACATTAAAATAAAAAATGTATATTCATATTAAAATAAAAATAGAGAATATTTTATCATATAATTGATACTATATTCTCTATTTTTGTAATTTTTAACTTAAATGTGGTTTTGCTAAATTCATAAACACTCTATTTTATTAAAAACTTATACATATACTTGAAACTTAAAATTAAAATATCAAATTGCTAAAGTATAAGAAAGGCACTTAAAAAATAATATTTAATTATGCAAAAAGCAAATAACTATTTTAAAATTTATAATTATTTATTTTAAAATTAATAATATACAAAAGTTCTAAAGTAGACAAGACCTGAATATATATAAATAGACTAATTTTTAAAAATATTTAATATAATAAAAGATAGGAGTGGTAAAAAATGCCAATTGACGAAAGAAAATCAATGTCAAGTATGACAAATGTTATTCAAAATATTGTTTTAGAAAATAGAGAAAAATTAAATGTAACTGGGGTATTAGATGTTCTAAGCTTTGATGACCAAATTGTTATTTTAGAAACAGAGCTCGGATTATTAACTATAAAAGGAGAAAACATAAGAATTAATAAATTAAGTTTAGATACTTCAGAAGTAACTTTAGAAGGAGAAATATCACAGCTTTCTTATAGTGAAAAAGATGTTGTAGAAAAAAGTGGAGGATTTTTAAACAAAATATTTAAGTAGGTGATAATGTGAGTGAGGTTTATAGACAATTATTTTGTTTATTTATTTTTATACTAATAGGAATTATAATTGGAATTTTATTTGATTGTTTTAGAATTTTAAGAAAAAGCTTTAAAACAGCAGACTGGATTACCTATATACAAGATATTATATTTTGGATTCTAACTGGAATAATTATTTTATTTTCTATTTTTAAATTCAATAATGGAGAAATAAGAAGCTATATAATTTTAGGCATTTTTTTTGGAGCTTTATTATATATACTAACAATTAGTAAATTTGTTGTAAAATATTCTGTTTTAGCAATTCAGCTATTAAAAAGAATTATACTGTATCCAATTAATATTTTAATAAGTATTTTTAAAAAGTTAATAATTAATCCAATTAAAAAAATATTCAACTCTTTTAAGACAATATACAACAAAAAAATACAAAAAAAGACAAAAAATGATAAAATGGCAATCAAAAAATAACAAATTTAAAGGAAAAAAAGAGGTTTTTTACAAAAAATGTAGAAAATATAAATATAATGTGTTATAATTTATTTATATTCAAAAAAGATAAGGAAATAAAAATTACATATGAAAAACAAAGATATTAAATTTATTTTAAAAAGAATTTTAATAATAGCAATAGCTATTTATGTTACATATACTTTTTTCTCTCAGCAAAAGTCTTTAAACATGTATAAAGCAGATGCTAAATATTATTTAGAGCAAATTGAACAAGAAGAAGAAAAGAAGGAAGAACTAAATCAAACTAAAAATAATATTAATTCAAAAGACTACATAGAAGAAATAGCTAGGGAGAAACTTAATATGTATTTACCTAATGAAAAAGTATATATAGATATTAATAAATAATTATATATAATGATGGAGGGTATCCTCCTCATTATTCTTATTTTTTAATTGTAGAATTTAAAATCATTATTTTTAATCATCTTAAAAATCCCAAAATGAGTAAAATAAAAATATTATATAAAATATAAAAATAGAGGGGGAACCATATGAATCTAGAAAATCATACTTTAGTTGAGTTACGTCAAATGGCAAAAGAAGAAGGCATAAAAAATAGTTCAAAGTTAAAAAAGGAAGAACTTATTGAAGAACTTTCAAAAGTTTTAGGCAGTAAAGATGGACAAGTTATCAATCAAAGCCAATCTAAAGAAAAAAGTAGTGTTAGTAAAGAAAAAACTGAACTATATGAAGAAGATCTTGAAACATTAGAATCTTCTCCAGATGAAAGTATTAATCCTAATGAAGTTAGAGAACCAGGTGGAACTTATAAAATAACAAATGCAGATGATCAAATTATAGAAGGAATTTTGGAAGTACTACCAGATGGTTATGGATTTTTAAGAGGAGAAAATTATTTATCAACCCCAAAAGATGTATATATTTCTCCTGTGCAAATAAGAAGATTTAGGCTAGATAAAGGCGATAAAATTAAAGGTATATCTAGACTTCCAAAAGAAGGCGAAAAATTTCCAGCTTTAATTTATGTTGGAGAGGTAAATGGGGAAGCTCCCGAAAAAGCTTATAGAAGAAAGAAATTTGATGATTTAATTCCTGTTTATCCTAATGAAAGAATTCGTTTGGAGACTACACCAGATGAATATGCAATGAGAATTATTGACTTAATGTCACCAATAGGAAAAGGACAAAGAGGAATGATTGTGGCACCTCCAAAAGTTGGAAAAACAACATTATTAAAGAAAATAGCAAATAGCATTACAACTAATAATCCAGAAATAGAATTAATTGTTTTATTAATTGATGAACGTCCTGAAGAAGTTACAGATATGAGAAGAAGCATAAAAGGAGATGTTATATACTCTACATTTGATGAATTACCAGAACACCATGTAAAAGTAGCAGAAATGGTATTAGAAAGAGCTAAAAGATTAACTGAACAAAATAAAGATGTAGTTATTTTATTAGATAGTATTACACGTTTAGCTAGAGCCTATAACTTAGTAATACCATCGTCAGGAAGAACACTATCAGGAGGATTAGATCCAAGTGCACTTCATAAACCTAAAAAATTCTTTGGTGCTGCTAGAAACATAGAAAATGGGGGAAGCCTAACAATTCTTGCTACTGCATTAATTGAAACTGGCAGTAGAATGGATGATGTTATATTCGAAGAATTTAAAGGTACAGGTAATATGGAAGTTCATTTAGACAAAAAATTATCAGAAAAAAGAATCTTCCCAGCAATAGACATTAATAAATCTGGAACTAGAAGAGAAGAACTTTTATTAGATCCAAAAGAATTGGAAACAGTATTTGCTTTAAGAAAAGCTATGTCTACAATGTCTGTAGCAGATGTTACAGAAGAACTAATTACTCAAATGATGCAAACAAAAACAAATGTGGACTTTTTAGAGAGAATGTCATATTTTTTAAAAAATGTTAAGTAACATTTAAGAAGGAAATAGATAAATAGTAGGGTAAGAAGTAGTATATAAAAAATATAAAATCTAATTGCGCAAAATGAAAGTTTTGTACAATTGAGTAGAGACAAATTAGTAGGGCCATTATTATATGGTCCTTTTCTTTAATTTCTTATAATTGCCTATTAGCTCTATTTGTAGCTTTTTTAAACAACAAACTATATGTCTTTTTTATAAAAACCTCTTAAAATTGATTTTCACGCGTCATTGTTTTTAAGATTTCTAGTTATTACTATCATTTATAAAATTTTAAATTATTCTTATAATATTTTTACTAAAATTTATAAAATCCGTATATTTTAGCATTTTGCTTCAATTTGCAGACAACAGATTATATGTCTTAAAAATAAAAACGCCTTAAAATCGATTTTAGAGCGTCGCTTTTTTATTGATTTTAAAGCTTTATAAAATGAAATTATTTTATAATATTATAAATAGAAATTTATTTTTAAAATTTCATAAATATTTATAAAAATTACATTTAAATTTGTAAAATTTTAATTATAACAAATGTTCGATTTTTGAATTTTTAATTTTTTTATAAATTTATTTTTATAAAAATTTTGGAAAATATTTTTGATAGATTTTAAAAATTGTTTTTGAAAGTTTGTTTTAATTTATTTTAAAATCTATATTTTTCAAAATTGCCTCTCTCTCCTACTTTAATAATTTTTGGATTTTTAAAATTCTATATTGGCTTATCATTAAACATCTTAATATACATTTCAGTTTTATAATAATTGTTCTAATATTTTATCAATATTAGGAAAAATAATATTCTTCATTCCATGATTATATAAATTTAAAACTTTTGTTGCCTTATCTACAATTTCTGTTTGCAATTTATTTGATAATCTTATAGGAACTTTATTCTTTATATATTGACTTTCTACATATTGTTCCGTTACAGGAAACATATTTTGTATTAAGAAGGCACTATATGTATTTGCTACATTTCCAAAAACAATTGTATCAATTGATGGCTTTTTTCTTAATTTAATTTGTTTTTGTATTTTATAATCATAAATTTTTTGATATTTATCTATTTTTGTACTAATAGGAATGAACCAAATTATATTATTATATTCTTTACTTTTAAAGCAATAATAACATGGTCTTTTATTCCCATTTTCTTTATTTTTCATCAATTCTTGATCTTCTATAATATCAAAAAATGTATCTTTTATAAAATAAAAACATCCTACATTTATTTGCATATTTATTACTCCTTATAATATTAAGAGCCTACCATTTATGGTAAGCCCTCTAAAAAATTTATTCACTCTCTTATTTGTTAGTCGCTCAAAGAGGCGGCGACAAACACATTTATTCACTCTCTCATTTATAACTCGCCAAAGAGGCGGCGACAAACACATTTATTAAAAACAATGATGTTCTTAATTATTATATTCATATTAGCATAAAATATGTGAATTGTCAATAATTGTTCTAAAAATTCCTGTACACTAAAATTTTATACATCATCTGTATTTATTTAAAATCTGTATTTATTTAAATCAACTTTATATTCATTAACAACTATTCCTTCTCTTTCTAATTTCTCTTTTTGCTTCTCTATTCCACCAAAAGCAAAATTTTTTGATAAATTTCCCTTACTATCTACAACTTTATAGCAAGGATATTTATATTCATCTGGATTATTATGAAGAATATTTCCAACAACTCTTGCAAGTTTTTTATTTCCTAAATATTCTGCTATTTGTCCATAAGTTACTACTCTTCCTTTTGGAATTGTTATTAAAAATTCATATACTTTTTCTTTCATTACTTTCTCCATAAATAAACTTTATTAGTAAATAATAAAAATGTCTTATTTAAAATGTAGCCATCTTTATCTCTATATAATTTTAAATACAATTGCCAATAATATATTTTTTTAACAATCCACTTGGACTTTTCTCTTCATCTTTTAAACAGTTAATATCGCCAAAAACTAGAAAAGAATCTTCTGCTCTTGATACTGCAACATTCATAATATTTTTATTGTTATCTATGAAAAAGCAGCCATCATCACTTCCATAAGTTGTAGATAATAGTATTATCTTTCTTTCTCCACCTTGAAATGTATGTACTGTACCAACTGTAATTAAGTCATTTAGATATTTTGGTAATATTCCTTTAAAAACTCTTTTAATTTCTTTAGCTTGTTCCTTAAATGGCGTTATTACTCCTAAAATGTTTTCTTTCTTTACATTATTTGCTGAGTAAAATTCAAATATTTCTTTTTCATTTTCTAATATCCATCTTGCTATTCCTGTAGCCTCAATTGTATTTATTCTACTTGTTCCAACTTTTATTGATTTTTTAGTTTCTATTAGATGATAGCCTATTTTTGGCAATATTGGCTGATATTTTTCTTCTCTTAATGGTTCAAGTTTATTTTTATAAACTAATTCATTACAATATTTTATTATTTCATTAAAGCAACGTCTGTGTTCACTTAAAAATAATCCTTTATCACCATATTTACTATATAAACATGATTTACATGCTACCTTCATAACACTAGAATTTGAAGAGGTTATTCCATAAGCTTCTAATTTTTCAAATTCTTTTTCATTATTTATAACTTTTTCTTGTATAGCTAATGATTTATCTAATGGTTTATCAATTCCCCAAACTGGCTGAATTTGCTTTTCGTCTCCTACAACTATAGATTTTTTAGCAAGTGCAAATGAACATGCTCCTATTTCTGTTGATACCTGTCCAGCTTCATCTACTATTAAAATATCTATAAAGTTATATAAAAAATCTTTATTTTCTTCATCACTATATATTGCAAACTGTCTTGGTAACATATAAAATGTCATTACCATACATGGTGCAATTAAACTAAGTCTTTGATAAAAACTTCTTAAAACATTTTCATAGTTAGTGCCTTTTTGTTTATCTGTAAGCATACCTTCTTTTTCCAGCCATCTTGCTTCATAATAGTGTACTGCTAGCCAAAACGATATATACCTTGTATTTTTATCTAACCATTTATCTAATTTATCTTTAGATGGTATTTCTTTTATTATACTTAAATCTATACACCATTCCTGTAAACTATTTAATTCATCATTATAATTTAATTTGTATCTTTTTACTTTTTCTAAAATTTGTTTTGTTTCTCGAATTAATTTATTTATACTTTGAACCTTATTTGCATAGTAGTTTTCTATAATATCTATAGTAATAATATCATTTTCAAATTCTTCGTTTTCATTCATTAACAATTTTAAACTATTTGATATTTTTACTTTATATTTTTTTATTAAATTAAGTATCTTCCAGATTTTTGGAATATTTTTATATTGTTCTTTCCAAAAATTCACTCTTTCTAAAATTTGTTTTCTTTGAGTATCTAATTCTTGTAGATATTTTTCTTTTTTATCAATAAATTCAGTTATATCATCAGTTCCAATAATTTTTTCTAATTCATCTACTATATCTATTAAATGATTTTGTGTTTTATTTATAAATAATAATTTTTCATGTATTTTTTTCTTGTATGCTGATATAGTTTTTTCTTCATTCGTTATTGGAAATAATTCTTGCGCTTGTTCTAAAAATTTTTTTGTTGATGCTTTTATATTTTCTTCATTGTCAATTTCTGCTAGAGAATAGTCTCCTTTATTACTTGTATATTGATATCCTTGCTTTTTAGCCACCTTTGTTTTTTGTTTTGATGGGAAATACATTGCAAAACTATTTACGTTTTCAATCCATCTATTTTCTAAATTATTTTTATATTTACTAGTTACCTTACTAAATGATTCTATTATATTTGTTACTGCTTGATTGTTTGTAGATGCTGCAACTATAATTTCAGGTGTTTTTTCTTCTATAGCATTTTGCACATATTTAGTTGCTATAATAGACTTTAATAATGTAGTTTTTCCTGTTCCAGGAGGTCCTTGTATTGCTAGGATTTCTCCAGTGTTCATATTATTAAAATGGTTTAAACTTTCTCTTTGAGATTTAGATAATTCATATTTTCCTTCCATCTGCCCATAGTGCATTTTTCTGTTTTCGGAAGTATTTTCTATTAAATTTTTATTTCCCTTTTCTGTTAATGAAATAAAATTTTCATATAAAGGCATTTCAATATCTTGTTTTACAATGCTATTGTATAATCTTTTTATATGATATGCAGGATTTATTGTTTTATCTAAAAAAATATATACATTCTTTTCAAGTGCTATTTTTTCGTTTTTATTATTTAAATTGCTTATTTCATCTACTTCAAAGGGACATCCTGTAGTTGTTTCATATAAATTTTTGCAATATGATAGATAATCTTGCCAATTAGCAATTTTATAGATGTTATATATTTCATCACTTACTACTTTATCATAGCTTTCACTATCACCTATTGCAAGTTCTGGCTCTATCATAGGTTTTAATAATTCTCTTGGAAACCATGGCAATTTATTATCTTCTATTGCAGGCAATAAGCTTGAAGTCTTTTTATTAAGCATTGCGGGAATAAAAAATATTCCCGTTAAATCTTCCATATCTTCTTCTTTTTTTTGACTTCCTTCTACTTCAATTCTTATTACTTTAGCAGCAAGTATAACATATAAATTTTCATCTATACTTTTTTCATCAGAATCTTTTTCTTCAGCTTTTTGAAGCTCTTTTTTATTATTTTCGAAAAGCTTTGATGTTATTTCTGCATCTATATTTCCAGTTACAAAACTTTCCCTTGATATTTTATAAAATTCTTCATTTTTAAAATCAATTGCTTTGTCAACTTGTGCAAGTACAGCTTTTCTTAAGTAATTAGTAATTCTTTGATTTTCTTCTTTCATTTTTATCTCCATTTAAATATTTAATTATGAATATTTTAACTAACAATTCTATTATTATATTCTTCTTTAACATTTTCCTTTAATATTGCAAGAAATGCAGTTATTGTAGTCATTATCATTTTTTTATCTTCGTTTTCTATTCGATTATATGCTGATAATATTGTTTTTGCATTTTTCATTAATGAAAGTTTTAAATCTTTCAAAGTATCAGCTTCTGTTGAATTAATTATTTCAAAAACAATATCTATTACTTGCTTTCTTGTATGTAAATCCAAATTATTTAACCAATTTTTTATTGTCTTATCTATAAATTTGCTTCCATTTGTTACTTCTTTTAATACTAAAAATTTTTTCCCTATTACTTGCCAAGAATATACATCATGTTCCATTACACCTTTTTGTATACTTTGTACTATAATAAACTTTTCTTCATGATTTAATAACATTCCAAATATTGAATCTTGTGGTATATATGTTATAACTTTTTTTATAGCATTTTTGTACTCTTCTGTATTTGTTATGTCTTCATGAAACCCAGGACCATCATTATTATATACATTTATAATTCTATCTTTAACTTCAGAATTTGCAAATATAGAGGCATATACTGCTAAATTTCCTCCCTTTGAATGTCCTCCTACTCTTATTTTCTTGTATGGATATTCTGCTGCAATATTTTCTAAATAATTTTTTGCATCTACCTGTGATTTAAGATGACTTTTGAAGCTCATATTAAAGTCTTCCTTCCATCCAATTAAGGTATTGTCTGTTCCTCTAAAAGATACATAAATTGTATCATCTGGCAAAATTATTGTAACTGCAGAGAATTGTTCTTCTAGTTTTTTTTCTGTTTTTGTTACATTTTCTACTGCTATCATTTCACCAAATCTTTTGCTTTGTCCAATTTCTGGGAAAAGTTTTGCATCATCTTCCCATAATATTTTTAAGTTTTCTTTTCCCTTACTTTCAAATCTTTTACTTAATTCTTTAATTGATACTTTTTCTTTTTCTTTTATTAAACTGTCTAATGGAAAATATGAAAACCTATTTAATATCAAACTATCTATCTCATTAAATTCTGATTCAGTTATGCTAAGGTCTCCTCTCCATTTAACATAATCAATAATATTTGCCATTTTATATCTACTTTCCCCTTTCTTCATTATCCTTAGTTTTCACTAAAAGTAATATATTTTTAATTTATAATTTTTTCAATTTTTATTATAACAAATTTTTCTAATCTTTTCAATTTAGCTATATTATGAAAGTTTTATAGATTATTCTCATCAAGTTTCTATACAATTAAATATTAGCTATGCAATAAAAATAGCACATGTCCTTAAAAAGTATTATAAGAACTGTGCTATAAGCTTATATACTTATATTAGCTTTTTTCTGGTGAGTCGGTTGTGCTTAAGTCATCCAAGAATTTCTGGGATACAAGTATTTTTGCGGAACAAAAAGGACATGTATACTCGTATACAGGGTAATGTTTTCCTTCATGTAAAAATCCGTATACAGTGAATTTCCTTGCTTGTAGAAGTGATACTTCTTTTCCGCAAACAGTGCATGTTATCCGAAACTTGCCTTCTTTAGAAGCTTGCATAAAACAACCCTCCTTATAAAGTAATATAATTTATTATAACACAAAAATCCGAGAAAATATATAACTTTACTGATTTTTTGTTAAATTTAGTTACTAGATAATAGTTTTAGATAAAAAATAACGGGCTTTCCTTGAAACAGGAGGGCCCCTTAATTTTTTAAAAT
>CANQTQ010000026.1 GCA_947626765.1 uncultured Clostridia bacterium | reverse complement strand
GATAAAATCATTGCTCCCATGCGATAGCTAATACCAGGTATTGTTAAAATAGGAGAATTAATTTTATCCATGATAACTTTAATTTCCTTTTCTATCTCATCAATTTCTGAATCAAGCTCTTTAATAAGTTTAATAGTATGTTTTAATTCAAGAGACTTGGCAGGCATAATAGAGCCAATTGATTTCTTTGCAACAGTGTGAACTAAATCTGCTTTTGAATAATCAAATCTTCCATTTGATGACGAAGAAAGAAGAAGTGAAAGATCGTTTAAATTAGTATTTGCAATGTAAGAAGCACCAGGATATTCACTAAGAAGTTGGTAAACAGTTGATAAGTGTATAGTGCAAAATAATTTTTCTAATTCTGGGAAAAGGATATTAACAAGTCGAGAGACTGAAGATTTAAGCTTAGCGCGTTCTTGAACTTTATCAAAACGATAACGAGATAGTGACTTTAACTCTTCGTTATGATATAATTCATTTGAGTAGGGCTTTAAGTCTACATCGGACATAAGCATAGTTGCGACAGTTTGGGAATCAACCTTATCTGTTTTAGTCTTTCTAAGGCTTAGACTTTTTCTGTAAAGACTAGTGTGTAAAGGGTTAATCACGTATACAGTAAGGTTTTTGTTAAGAAGAAATCCCAAGATGTTGTAACTATAGTGTCCAGTAGCTTCAAGACCTACTTTTACTTTAGTTAAATCATTTGAAACAGAGTTAATCTTTTGAAATAAATCTTCGAAACCTTCTATATTGTTTGTAACTGTAAAAGAATCAAAAAGTATTTCACCATCAGAATTAGTAATAAAACAATCGTGCTTATCCTTAGAAACATCAATACCAACAAAAATCATAAAAACACATCCTTTAAATAAAATATTGATACTGTATTTAAACCACTAAACACTTTGAGATTGTAACCTCGTTCTAAATAAACCGTCATGCGGTATCTAACTGATTAACAAATATACAAAGAGCTGTGGTTGTAGCCTTTCTGAAACCATCAAGTGGTAGGGTGATGTAAACAATCCACAGTATCTAAGATAAGTATATCATAAGTCTTATATAGTAGACTTTAAATACTATAAATATATAATACGAGGATGATGTCTTATGAATGAAAAAAATAAATATAAAGGAATAATTATTACCATTGTTTTAGTATTATTGCTAATAATTGCGTATATTATTACTAACTACTTATATATGGAAGAAAGTAATTTTGAATTAGCAAATAGTAAAGTAACAACTAATCAAGTTGCAGAAAATGTAACAAATACTGTAAGTAATGATATACAAAATGAAGAAAAAATAGCTGTAATATATACAAATACAGCAAAAGAAAACGAAGATAAAATACAAAATGAGGAAATGATAGAAAAAGAAATTCCAAAGTCTAATGTTAGTAAAAATACGGAAAAAACAACAAACAATAATACTAAAGAAAGTAAAACTTCTGATACTAGTACTAATACTCAAAATGACTTAGGAGTAGATAAAGAAGTAAATAATAGTAAAACATCTGAAAATACTAAAAACAATACTAAACCAAAAGAAAGTACAAATACTGTTCCAGAACAAAAAGAAACAATAGAAAATTTAAAACTAGCTAATACTCATTTCGTAAAATATAATGCAACGAAAACTAAACATGCAATAGACTATATAAACGATAAAATTAAACAAGATGAACTTTACGAAATGCTTGGAGGAAAGGCTATCGCAGTTAAAGAAAAACCAACTGATTTTTGGTTTTCTTATAGTGGTGATTTTAAACTAGATGGTGTTTGTATAGCTGGATTGATAGTAAAAGTATATGTTGAAGATGAATATGTATATGATTCTAAGGGAATTAATTATTATTTATATGACACTAAAGCATACATATATCAAACGCAAGAATAACCTTATTTTTGAAGCCTCTGGCTTCTTTTTTATTGTGCTAATTTTATATAGTTTTGTAGCACAATAATAATTTAAAAACTATAAATTTTTTTTGAGGAGAAGAAAAATGAATAAAATAAAAAATATTACTATAATATCTTTGATTATAATTACACTTTTAAATCTATTTCTCCCTATAGCAAATGCTGTAAACATTGAAGTTGGAGATAAATCAGATTTAGTGTATGAGAAAGAATTACCAGGACTTTTACAAATAAAGTCTAATAATGCATTAAGAGATGTTATAAAAGTATATTATAAAAGTGGAAACAATAAATTACCAGCTTTCTGTGTAGAACCAAGTAAACCTGGAATTGGAACTGGTAGTGGAAATAGCTATGAAGGAACAATTTCAAAAGTTGTGAGTGATCAAGCAATTTGGAGAGTAATTTATGGTGGGTATTTCGGAAAAAAATGGAATGAAACTACAGTAGAATGTGATGACGATTGGTACATGGTAACCAAAGTAGCAGTTCAATGTATTGTAAATGGTACATCACCAAAAAGTGTTTTTTGTGAGCCAGACCATATTACAGCTTCAGACCAACAAGATGGATTAACTTTAGCTGATACAAAAAGAAGAGGAAAGAAAGTATTAGATGAATGTGAAAAATTATATAATTATGCTAAAACTTCAAGTGATAACTATGTTACTGCAAAAATAAATTTAGAAAAAACCGGTTCTATTTATGAATCAGGAAGTTATATGGTTCAAAATTATACATTAACTGCGAATAAAGAAATTTCTTCTTATGATGTTTCCCTTCGTGATTTTCCAACAGGTACATTATATGAAAAAGCTGATGGAAATGTAGTTAAGGTTAAAATACCTAAAGATAGTATTAATCAAGATTATACTGGTATAGTTTTTATTACAAATGCTAAAGTAAAAACATATCCAGTGTTTTATTGTGAAGCAAAAAGTAAAGATAACCAAGATTATGTTATTGTTGCAGATCCATATGAAATTGCAAGTACAAGAACAACACAGTCAGTTGATTCTCATAAATCAGTATTAAATGTTGTTAAATCAGATAAAGAAGATGGTCAAAAAATTGCTGGAGTTGTATTTAATGTGAGATATGCTGACGGAAATAGAGAGAGTTTAGGTAATTATACTACTGATTCAAATGGAAAAATTACTATAGAAGAATTAAGACCAGGGAAATTAGTATTAACGGAAGTATCAACAAATTCTAACTATATTTTAGATGAAACTCCAACAGAAATAACTATTAATTTTAATTCTGAACAAGATATTGAAATCACAAATGAACACAAAAAAGGAGATTTAACAGTCTATAAAGTAGATAAAGACAATAATAAAATTGCATTAGCAGGTGTAGAATTTAACTTATTTAGTGATGAATACCAAAGAGTAATTGGAACTTATACAACAAATGAAAACGGAGAATTTACTGTAAGAAATTTAAGAACAGGTTCATATAAATTAATAGAAACAAAAACAAATAAATGGTATAACTTAGCTGAAGATACTGAAATACAAATTGAATGGAATAATGTTACCGAAACAACAATTGAAAATGAATTAAAGAAATCTCAAATTCGTGTAATTAAAGTTGATAAAGAAAATCACGAAACTCGTTTAGCTAATGTCAAATTCAATGTATTAGACGAAGAAAACAATGTATTAGAAACCATTGTAACTAATAGCGAAGGGGAAGCTGTTACACAAAAGTATGCAGTAAGAGATTACCCAAAACTATATATTCAAGAAATAGAAACCAATGAAAAATATGTTTTAGATGATACTATTAGAGAGATTACATTACAGGAAAACCAAATTGTAGATTATCAATTTGAAAACCAAAAAATTAAAGGACAAATTGAAGTTACTAAAGTAGATAAAAACGATAATTCTAAGCCATTAGAGGGAGCAGTATTTGGAGTTTATGATAAAAATGATAAACTAATAGAAAAAATTACAACAGATGCAGAGGGAAAAGCAATAACATCTTTGTTAGAAAAAGATATATACACAATAAAAGAACTAGAAACAGGCTCAGTTTACTATTTGTTAAATGAAGAAACTTATACTGCAGAAATTGTGTACCATAAGCAAATAGTAAAATTAACTATTGAGAATGAACCAGTAGATATTGAAGTAGATGTAGAAAAAGAAGGTACAGTAGAAACAAAACCTAATGAACAAGTAGAATATGTTTTCAAGAATATTGCAAATACTTCTAATATATTTTTAGATAGCTTTAAATGGTATGATTATTTACCTACTGATTATATAAAACTAGAAACAATAGAAACTGGTACATGGAATCAAGATATCGAGTATGATATTTATGTAAAAACAAATAAAAGTGATGATTATATTCTATTTAAAGAAGACTTAGACTCAAAAGTAAATTACAAATTTGATATGGAAGATAAGTTTGTAAAAGATGAATATGTTACAGAATTTTATTTTGATTTTGGAAAAGTTGAAGTTGGATTTAAAGAAGAAACATCACCTAAATTAATTTGTATTGCAAATGATAATTTAAAAAATAATGACAAATTCACAAATAAGACTATGACAATAGGAACTTATTATGATTTAATTGCAAAAGCTGAAGATACTTGGACTACTGTTGTTCATGTTCCAGAAAAAGAACACGAACCAACATTACCTAAAACAGGTAAATAAAAATATATTGTAATCCTTTATAAATTGCCTTTCAAAATAAATTTATAGGAGGATTTTTTTTATGAAAATTACAGATATTAGAATTTTTAAAGCAAGACAAAAAGGACCAGTATTAGCATATGCTAATGTTATTTTAGACAATCAATTTATTATTAGAGGTGTTACATTATTAGAAACGGAAAAAAATGGTAGATTTATTTCTATGCCAGCTAGAAGACTAAGAACTGACTCAGGAAAATCTTTTAGAGATGTATGCCACCCATTAAATAGTGATGTAAGAGCAGAATTAACTAACTCAGTTTTTGATGCTTACGATGAATTTATAGAAAATGAAGAAAAATAATTAAAGGTGCTTTCTTTTTGCCCTTCAAAATACATAAGAAAGGACTATTTTATGATTATAAGTGAACAAATTAAGAAAAATTTATTAGATTTAAAACAAATTATAGAATACCCACTTGCAAATAATGGTATGACAGATTTACAAATAGAGAACTTTTTAAAAAGATTAGAACAAATAAGATACAATTTATTAGCAGAAATAAAATTATATAATAAAAATTATGAATTTGAAGATGAAAAAATAAAAACTATTGATAATGAATATAAGGCAGAACTTATAGATAATGTATTAAAAATATATGTACCTGAAGTAATGCCATCATATAAAAATATAAAAACACATACACATAAAAGAATTTTATTAAATATCGCAGAAATAACTAAAAAATTTGAAGGACAGTTTAAAAACGCAGTTTTTATTTACATTAAGATATTTGATAAGATTATAGGCTGGGATGTAGACAATAGATATGTTAAACCAATAGCAGATGGCTTAATTTTATCTAAAGTTATTCAAGATGATAATATAAGTAAAATGTCTTATTGTGTTAAAGGAGAATTTTCTGAAAAACCTCATACAGAAATCTATGTTTTTGATAGTGATAAAATAAACAACTTTTTAGAAAATATAGTATCTAAAAATGTCCATATTTAAAAAAATTTTTTTAGAAAAAATAAGACAGTTTAAAAAATAAATAATACTTAGAGCATAAAGAGTTTTAGAACTTTTAAAAGACATTTGATTGTGTCGAGGTAGGGAGACGATAGCGTATGCTATCGGATACCCTGCCAAAAACAATTTCATGTTCGATTTTTTGGGGGTGATTTTTTGAATTATTTTCCGAATAATAAAGAGGAGAAATCTCTAATAGAATTTATTGCAAAATATCAATACTTAAATGTTAATGATGCAAAGTATTTCTTTTCTTCAAAATGTTATTATCAAAAAAGAATTACAAATTTAGTTTCTAAAGGACTTTTAAGGAGATCAAAATTAAATTTAATTTTAGGTACAGCAGGACTAGAGTATGTAAAATCCTTTAATATAGAATATAACAAAGTAAATAGAAATAAAAAATATTTACCTAGATTACTTTATTTAAGCAATTTAGGTGCATTTTTTTATTATTCTAATACAGTAAAATTTATTCCATCTTTTTCGATGAAAGAAAAGCAAGCCTTTACTACAATAGCTAGGAGATTTATAGGAATAATCGAAATTAATGGATTTGAATATTTAGCTTACCATATATCTGAGAAAAATGATAAAAAATATTTAACTAATGTTATTTATGATATTCAAAAAGAAAAAACTTATAAGAATATTATTATACTAGTAGATGACTTAGAAAAAATTGATATAAATGATTTTAGCTTTGGCGTAAATAGAGTCATAATCCTACAAGATACTGAAAAAAATAGAGAAAGCTTAAAATACTTACATAGCATAAACTGGCAAAAAATAATCTACGAAATATATAAAGAAAAAGTACATATATCAGAATACAATTTTTGTGATTATACTGATAACAAAAACAAATATATTGCAACATTTTACATGTTTGATACTGAAAAAATAAATAGAATAAGATATTTTTTAAGAGAAAACCAAAATAAAAACATAGATATTATCTGCAGCAATGAATTGCAAAACAAATTAAGAAAATATTTGCCAAAAGCACATTACAATATAATTGATTTTGATAAATATATAGATAAAGAGCGAAATATATATGAATAAAAAAATATGCATTAGTATATTGCTGTTTTTTGGTCTTGTCTTAAATATTATCTTAGATTTTAATATTAGGAATTATATTATTCTATTAAGCAAATGTTTTAATACAGAAATCATTTTAAGTAGTAAATTATATGCTTGTATTTGTTTCATAATTGCCTTTATTTCAATTTTAATTATTATAGACATATTATTTGTCATATTTAAAAAGCCAAATGAAAATAAAGGCATTAATTTTAAAACAGAAGATGGAACCTTTGGAACAGCTGCATGGATGTCATATCAAGAAGTTTCAAAAATTTTAGGATTAAATGACATACCTGGTATTATTTTAGGAGAATATAATAAACAAATTGTTAAATTACCATTTAATAGCTATCTGAATAAAAACATATGCGTATTTGGTAGCAGTCGGAAGTATGAAAACAATAGGATTTGTTTTAACAAATTTATTAGAGCTATCAAAATATAAAAAATCAATTATAGTAACAGATCCAAAAGGAGAAATTTATAGAACAACATCTAGTTATTTTAATGACATTAAATACACAGTAAAAGTTTTAAATTTAAAAGATATGAAACATAGTGATAGATGGAATCCACTAGGAGAAAATGAAGATATAACTGATGTACAAACAAGTGCTGACGTTATAATTTCTAATACGCAGAGACATGATAAAGGTGGAGATGAATTTTGGCCAAGAGCTGAAGAAAATTTATTAAAAGCATTTGAGTTTTATTTTTTAGAGACAATATCTGATAAGAACAACTTAACTAATGTTTATAAACATATCGCAAATGGTGATGTTAAGGAAATAGATGATATGTTTAAAAATTTACCACCTCAAAGTCCAGCAAAAATGAGTTATAATATATTTGCAAGTGGTTCTGACACAATAAAGGCTAGTGTCATAACAGGGCTTGGAACTAGATTACAAATGTTTCAAAATGAAGATCTACAAAAACTAACAGCAGAAACAGATATAGATTTAACACTTCCAGGAAAACAACCTTGCATATATTACATTATAACAAGCGACATGAACTCATCTTTTGATTTTATTGCATCACTATTTTACACTTTTTTATTTATAAAACTAGTAAAATATGCAGATTCAAGACCTGATGGAAAATGTGAAAATGAAGTATACTGCTTTTTAGATGAATTTGCAAATATTGGACAAATACCAGATTTCAATAAAAAAATATCAACTGTTAGAAGTAGACGGTATTGCATTATTGCCAATTTTACAAAATATTCGGTCAGCTAAAAAATAGATACCCTAATGATTTATGGGAAGAAATAATTCGGCAACTGTGATATACGAATAAATATGGGTGTAACAGATGTTTTAACTGCTCAATATTTTTGTGATTTAATAGGAATATCTACTGTAGAAACTAGTTCAATAAGAAAATCTAATTCATTAGAAGGAAATATAGAAGAATTTGGTCAGAAGAACATTTCTACATTAAGAAGAAACCTTTTAAATGTAGATGAAATACTAAGAATACCATCGACTAAACTACTTATAAATATTAGAGGCAATAAGCCATTACTTTTAGATAAAATTATGTATAAAAATCACACTCTTTCGAAGCATTTAAAAGATAGCTTAATATTAGAATATAACCCTAAATGGAACAAAAAAATTATAGACGATGAATTATTAAAAGAAGAACAAATAGAAAATAAAGTAAAAGTAAAAGAAAAAGATAAATTAACTTGGGATAAGTTTTAAAAAAGTAAAGATTATTTGAAAATTTTTTATTTTTATATTATTATTTATTCATAAAAATTTTACAAAGAAAAGTTAAAACATATAGGAGGTAAAATTTTGGAAAATAATTATTTGGAATTGTTTGATAAAATGAAAGAAGTTTCATCAGAAGAATTTTTAAAAGGAAAAAATAAAGTAAGTTTTTTCAATACAAATGAATTTTCAGATGACCAAGCTTTTATGAATTATCGAATGGATGGATCTATATATGAACAATTTATTTGTATGTATGAGGGATATGCAGAGACAAGTTTGAGTTTGTTAGATGATTGTATAGAAAATCCAAGCAGTAATAAAAAAGACATATGGATGTTTCCAATATTCTTCGATATTATTCAGGCATTAGAACTTTTTTTTAAAGCGACTAATTATCTTTTAATAAATATTGGAAAAGATTTTGAAGAAAACATAGATATAACGAAATATGGGCATAACATTTTACAACTATCAAGTAATGTATGCGATGAAATTAAAAAAAGTAAAGAATTTAGTAAATTTAAAAATGATTTTAAATTAATACATATATTTATTAAAATAATAGCAGATATGTTTAAAATTGATACAGTTGATAAAGACACATTTGTAGCTCCAAGATACCCAATTACAAAAAAAAATTTACCATATAAATATGTTGAGCAAAACAAAAAAATACCAGGAACAAATTTTTATGAAGACGAACGTTTTACAATAAAAATGCCTAATTTGCGTATTTGGTTATTAAAAATTTACCAAATATGTGAAGATTTTAATTCATATGTTGAAATGTATCTTGAAAATTACTCTAAAAAATAATAGATGACCACAAAGATTTAGATCCAGCAACAATACTTTCAAAAATTGAGGTAACGTTAAAGGACAGAACACTTACACAAAAGTATGATAAAGAATAAAAATAGTATATTATAATTCAAGCATTTACCCAAAGGTAAGTGCTTTTTTAGTGGAGGTACAATTTTGAGTGAAATAACAGTAAAAGAGTTAATAAGAAGTAAAGAAGAAAAAAGAATATTAACAGGCAAAATAAGTGGCATAGAAGATGAGTATTATAAAATAAAAAATGAGATAATTCCATGTGCAATAGTCTGGTATGAAGATACAAAGGTCCTTATACCAGCTACTCATTTAGGAATATCTAAAATAAATAAATCTATGATAAGAGGTATGCTTGGTGCAGAAATTGATTTTATTGTAATAGATATAGATACTATTTCTAATATTGCAATAGCAAGTAGAAGAGATGCTATGCAGTTAAGAGCAGAACTTGAACTGCCCAAATTGAAAGTAAATGATGCTGTTAGAGTAAGAATTTTAGCTGTTGGAATAAAGCATATTTTAGTAGAATTATATGGAAAAGAAGTTATAATAAAGGCAGAAAACTTGCAACATACCTATATTGTAAATTGTAAAGATTATTATATTCCTGGTCAATATTTAAAGGTAAGAATTAAAGATATTGACATACAAAAAAATATATTTGAATTAAGTGCAAAGGACTTTATTTCTAATCCATATACTAATATTAGAAAATATATAACAGAAGATGGAGAATATACTGGGAAAGTAATTGCATTTCCGAAAAACAATAGTGGTGTAATAGTGCAATTAGATAAAACTAATATTACTTGTTTGGTGAGAGTTCCAGCAAGATTTAATAGTTACCCACACTATTTTGATAATGTATTAATAAAAATAACAGAAATTAAAGAAAATAAAAAAATGATATATGGGTATTTGGTGAGAATTATTTGAGGAGGCTAGTTATGATAGATAAGATAAAAGTAATAAATTTCTTACAAGATTTTGGATGTGCTAGACTAGAGCATCTGCAGAAATTATTTAATGAAGAAAACAATAACTTTAAAATTATTTTAAATGAAAATTTGGCAAGTAAAAAAGATGATATTTTTGTTCATAACACAAAACGAATTAATGATAAAATGTTAATTGCATTAGACATACTTTGTAAATATAAAAATAGACTATCTAAATATTATATTGGTTATGAACCTATTTTAATAACATTCCTAACAAAAGATAATTTACTATATCATATAATAGTAGCAGATGAAGAAAATAAAAAAGGAATTGTAAAACTGGTAAATTCATATTCGCAGTCTATGCCTAAAGCAGATAAACTAATATTAGCTTTTAATGATGTATCAGAATTAAAAAATATTAGTTGTGAAATCCCTTTTGCGTATACTACTTATCCAGGGTTAGAAATAATAAATGATAAATAGGTGTTGTTTAGACTAAAACTAGTAATAATTTATAAGAACAATGAATTTATATAGTATTTGAAGAGTAAATACAATTATAAAGCTAACTTAAAAAATATTTATTTTTTAAAATAGTATTTTCAAAATTGACAAATTTTTTTCTCAATAATAATATATAATTTATAACATTTTATATTAATAATCTAATATAAAAATTAAAAAAATGAAAGAATTTCATATCTAAAAAACATCTAATAAGTGTATTAAGTTTGCAAATAAAATACAATTTTTTATATTTTAAATAAAAAATTAAAAAAATGAAAGAATTTCGTATTTAAAAAACATCTAATATATAGTGAGCATAAATAAAGAGGAGCAAATCAATGGAAGAATTAATAGAGAAAGCAAAAGGTGGAGATAAAGAAGCTTTTGTAAATCTTATGTTGTTACTTGAAAAAGATTTATATAAAATTGCTAAATTAAGACTAGGAAATAATGATGATATATATGATGCAGTACAAAAAACTATCTTAATAGCCTTTAAATCTATTAAAAGTCTAAAAAAACCTCAGTATTTTAAAACATGGATAATTAAGATCTTAATTAATGAAACTAACAATATATATAGACAAAATAGTAAAAGAAAAATAGTTCCATTTGAAGAAATAGAAAATGTAGATGCAATTAATACATTATCTAATATAGAAAATGTAGAGGAATTAGTTGATTTTAATTTTATATGTAAAAACTTAAAATATGAAGACAGAGCTATTATTGCACTGTATTACATAGAAAACTTTACTGATAAAGAGATAGGAAAGGTATTAAAATTAAAAGAAAAAACAGTAACAACTAAGAGGATTAGAGCAAAGCAAAAGATTAGAGATATTATAGAAAAAGGAGTGAAAGTATAATGAATGATTTTGACAAGAAATTATATCATGATTTAAATTTAGAAATAGAAATGCCTAAGAAATTTACTAATATTATTAAAGAAAGTTTAAAGAACGATAAAATAAAAAAGAAAGTAACACATTACTCATTAGCTAAAATTGTTTCAGTGGCTTGTGCTAGTTTAGTATTAACTGCTGGAATAGCTTATGCAAGTAGTGAAATAGTTAAGAACATATGGAGAGAACCTGAAAAAGTAATTAGCAATAATAATATAATTACAGCAGAAGAAAAAGTTGGATGCATGACTAAAGAAGAAGCAACAGCTAAAGCAAACGAAATATTTAAAAAGTTTGGTTATAACAATGAAAAAATAGAAACAGTAAGCCTTGAAAAGAAAGCTTATAAAATAATAGACTGGAATTTTGAGACAGAAACTGGAATTTCACTATCATTTGATGCCTATGGAAAAGATGGTTTTTGGTTCTTTAATTCTAATGTATTAAAGAAAGAAATTAAAAACTATAAAACTACAAAAAAAGAAGCTGAAAGAACAGCAAAAGAAATATGTGAAAAATACGGATATGACTTAAGTAAATATACCAACATTTCGATAAAGCCTAATTTAGTAGAAGAAAAAGACGCATATATTTGGTATGTAGATTTTAAACAAGAATATAATGGAACGGTAAATAATTATGAAGAAATAAGTGTTGCATTTATTCCAGAAATAAATGAAATATATTATTTTACAGTGGATACTTGCGACTATGAGAATAATCCAATAGAGATAAAAAAAGAAGAAGCAGTTAATGTTGCTTTAGGGGCTGAGAAAAACACTAAAACTGGCTATGAAGTGAAATGCTTAGATGCATATTTAAGTATTGAAAAGATGAATAGCGATGCATATTTAAGAACTACCGATTATGAAAAATATATTGAACAAAGAAATAATTTGTCTTCTAAAGAAGATATTGACTATGTAGTAGAAAAGCATATTAGAAAAGTATGGAAAATAATTTTACTTGTTGGAGAGCCTAATACTAAATTAGATCATGATATTACTTATTCATATTATATAGATGCAACAACTGGCGAAGTCATTGGAGGGGAATCTATGTTATGTGATATATACACAGCTAATGACGAAGACGGAAAAACGTATACATTTTATAAGGACTGTGAAACTGGAAAAATTCTTTTGAAAGAGCTATATAGTATTCCTGATAAAAAGTAAAAAAATGTAAAAAATGTAAAAAAATGTAAAAAAGTATTGACAGTATATCGACTGTATAGTATAATATTACCGTACAGTCGATATTTTCTGTACAGGAAGCTAGAGGCTATAAAATTGAAAGGAGCTTAAAAAATGAAAAAACGGCTTTTCGCAATTCTTTTGGCAGTCTGTATGTGCTTTGGGATGACAACCACGGCATTTGCAGCTCAGAGCGACCTCACTGCTACAATTGACAATCCCGACATTATGCCGATTGTCGACTCCGGTATTATGCCGATTGATGGCACTGAAACATGGAGTTCAACAACTAGGCATGACTTTAATCCGTTTGTATTGTGGGGGCATAACAGAACACCTGTCAAGACTATCGGAGTAACAGGACATCTCGTAACCTTTATTGAATTTGACACACAGTCGGATTATATCGAGAGAAAGGTCCTTATGCAAATTGAGGATGCGGATACATTAGAGGTATTGGCTCAGAAAATGACACCTCTTTGTTTTCAACTCTGGGGTACGGGACCCGACCTGGATGTTAAGAAGGGGCAGAGGATTCGTATTGATTTTTGGCTCTACGATATGGATGGAAATTATGATTCCGAAGGTAAGCTGACAATTACGTACGGATACCAAATTGAAACGAAGTAACCTATTCAAAAACTAACTAGTTTTAGCCTCTAGCTTCTAACAAAATAGTTGTTATTTCAACTATTTTGGGGACTGCAATTCAAAAGTTGCAGTCCTTTTTAATTTTATATACTTTAAAGAAAATTGAGTAATCTTTTTTATTATATTTATATGGAATATTCTTAAAATTAGTATTAATATTATCTGCAACTTTTTCTATCAAATCTTCTTTATATAATTAATAACTAGTTATTACTATAATATTTTTTTCCTCTTTCTAGATTACATTGTTATTTAGGTTGTGTCAAATAATTATTCTAACAAAATTTGTCATTATAGATATAGAATCTGTAGATAAGAGTTAATATTATAAGAGTATTAAAAATTCTAATGTTACTTTTAAGTTAAAAGTTATAAAAATAGAAAACATTATACCACTTATATGGCAAAATGTTTTCTATTTTTGTTTTAATATGTGTATTTATTTTCTGCGAATACCATTACTTTTACTTATATAGTCTTATTATTTTTAGTACATAAAATTACTATAGATATCAAAGATATTTAAAAAGAAATCTTTTTTATCATTATTTTTATATTATAAATCCATTGAATTTTTTTCATTTTCATTATTTATATTTTTAATAATTAGTAATGGTCTTTAGCTAAAGGATAAATTTTTTTAAAAGCATTTAGATATTTATCATCTTTGGCTACAATTGAAATTGATATTCCATCTTCTACAACCATTTCTATATCTGCTAAAGGATGTTGAATAATAGTATCTGTAAATATTTTTTGGTTATTTTCAATATATGGTATTTTATACTTCAAAATATCTTTTATAGTATAGTTATTAGGAATTGCAGAAAAAACTGCCCAAATCCATTGAAAATCGTTTCCTTCAAGCATATTTATTAATTCATTTGTTGATAAAAATAAATATTCATTATCTTGATTAGATTCACTTAGTATATTTTCACCATGAGGGTATGCTTCTATGCTAGAAATTAACCAATTATATTTTGAATTTATTTTTTGAATTGAATTTATTATTTTTAGCATGAATGCATAACATTTTTCGTCTTTATTTGATATTAATTTTTTCATTTAACCTCCAATCTACTAGGTTTATCTCCGTCCCAATACCATTTATGCATATGTGGAAATGTATGATTACCATCACCACCATGTTCGTAGTCTATATCATATGCTGATCTACCATTAGGTCCATAAAATCTTCTTTGCTTTAATTGCCCTCTTTCATTTAGCAGATCTAAACTTGAATTTGGTTCTGATTCAAGTGGTAAAGAACTAGTCTTTTTTTTCTTATTAAACATAATAGATGGGCCATATGGTTTATTAAGAATGCCAGATTGTGTTTTCGAACTTGATGTTGGTTTTTTTGGCGTAGTTTTAGTAATGTCTTTACTTTGACTAATATTATCTGATATTATAGCCGCTGTACCTAAAATACCGAATGTACTAAGAACGCCAACTGTCGCTACAATTATCGGTTTGGCTAATAATCCTAGAAGTGTGCCAATAGAAACAACTAACTGTCCACTTGGATCAATGTTATTTATTGGATTATTTTTACAGTAAGCATAAAGATTATAACCTAAAACCGAATCCTCAAATATTCCATCTGCATTTAAAAATCTACCCCATTCAGGATCATAGTATCTACTTTGTAAATAGTACAATCCTGTTTCCGTATCATATCTGTATTGCTTATATCTATATGGATTTAAGATACCTATATTATTAGAATCTGTTATTTCATTTCCATTGCCATCAGTTATACTTATTATATTTCCCCAACTATCATAAGTATATTTTACCACATCATTTAATGATTCGTCTAGTATTCCTATAATATCTCCTTGTAAATTCTTTTTATATATGTATCCTTGAAAATCATTACTTGACTCGTTATAGTAAGTTACTCCAAATAGTTCACCATTATCGTCATAAGAATAATACAATATATTATCTAAAGTTCTTTCAAATATTACTTTATCGTTTCTTAATGAATAATAGGTATCTACTCCATTTACTGTCTTTTTTATTCGTATACCATTACTATCATAAAGATAATTTGCAGATAAATTAGAATTTGAAATTGAGGTTAATTGTCTACCGTCTTGCCAAGTGTATTTATTATTATCATAAGATATTGGATTTCCAATTTCATCATAAGTAATAGTTTTATTATTATAAGATGTTAATTGATCTTTCCAATTATTATTCTGATAAGTGTATGATATATTTTTTTGTAAATTATAAGGATTTGAACTAGTTGTATAAGCATATTCAGACCTACTTGTAATATTACCTCCTGTATCATATTGATATAAAATAGTCTTATTTAGTTCTTTATTGTCTTCTCTTATTAATTGATTAAGTTCATCATAATAGTAGGTTTGCAATAATTGAGAACCTTTACTAATTGTTTTGATATTACCATTATTATCGTAAGTATACTTAAGTTCATCATCATTTCCATTTTTTATACTCGATAACTGTGTAGTTGTTTTATTACTTGATACGTCTGTATAAGAATAACTTACATTATACCTTTTGCTAGAATAATCACTAGTAATTTCTTTACTAGAATTTCGTTGCAAATCATCATAATTATATTTTACAGTAAAAGATGATGCATCTATAGTATCAATTTTATTGTCCAAATCATAGTTATACCATGCAGTTTGATAAAAATTATGCAAATGACTTTCAATACGAGAAACATTGCTATTCTTGTCATAGTAATATCGTTCCTCAAAATTATCTTGCATGCGTTCAAGTAAAGTTAATCTATTAGCAAGATCATATTGGAAGAATACAATATCTCCATCAAATCCACCATCTATTTGGACAAGGTTACCCCTACCATCATAAGAATAATTAAAATTGTTATTCGTTCCCATTTGGGTAAGTAATCTACCAAATCTATCGTAAGTATAATTTATGCTTTGTCCATTTCCATATTCGATTTTCGCAATACTACCATTGTTAGGACCATAAGTATTTGTTACTAATAACTGATTACCCAATTTGACTTGCTTAGTATTTCCAAAAGGATCATATGTGAATGAATAATTAAAGCCATTATGTTTTATAGTACTTAGTTCGTCATTATTATAAGTATATTCATTTTTATAAGTTTTATTTCCATCTGTAGCTGTTGTGCTAGCAATTCTATCTAAGGCATCATAGCTATAGTTTGTAGTATTTCCATTTGAATCAGTTATTGAACTAACCGTTCCATTATCTAAATTATATGAGTATTGTATTTGTTTTTCTAATTGATTTTCTAATGTGCTCGTATAATTTCCATTTGCTGTATAAGTTGCTTTATTTTCTATATATTGGCTAGTTTTTTCTGGATGTTGCAACTTTACAGATGTTGTATTTCCATAACTATCGTAATTAAACAAATAGCTACTTCCACTATTATTAGTTGCTTTTAAAAGTCTTCCTTTTATTGAAGTATCATATTCATATGTAAATTTTCCACCTTTTGGATTAACATTTTCAATTAAATTATTATTGCCATCATATTTAAATGTAGAATTTTCTTTTGCTAAATCTTGTGTACTAATAATGTTTCCTTTACTATCATATTGATAGCTTTCTCCAAATTCTTCTTTAAATAGTCCAATATTATCATAGTAAATCGTATTGGCATTTCTATAAAACATAACATAAATTCTTATTTTTGTATAGTCTTTATTAGCAATGATTTGCTTTGTAAGAAATTGCCAAGCATCAGTTCCAGATGTAACTAATTGATTTTCATATTGTTTTGTACCATCATTATTATAAATATGTATTGTTATCCTTGCTGCTATTGAAAACTCAGCTACTGGTTCTTCATTTGTTACACCTGTCGATTTTGCCCATCCATATAAAGTAAAAATATCACCGCTTATTGCCTGAAACCGATATATCTTGATATATGTATTTTCTTTGAGTTGGATCTCCTGATATTTTAAATACTTTATTGTTATTAATAGTTGTAACCTTTTCATTTTTGCATACATCATTTGGTGTCCAATTTGACAAATCGTCTTCAAACGTACCATTTAATATTAAATTGTTTGGTATATCTTTTACAGATATTAATTTACTTTCTAAAGTTAATTTATTATTAGTATTTCCACTTGTACCATATTTATATGCTTTACCATAAGCATTGTCAATATTTTCATCTTCATTTCCAAAATCTGCAATAGTTACACAATGTCCATAATTGTCGAATCCATAAGTATTTGAATACCCATTATTATCAGAAAATTTTGTTAGATTATTACCATAAGTTATTGTTAAAGAATTTCCTTTACTTGCATCTGTACCATATTCTGTAATATTTTTTACTCTATATACACTACCAGGATAGTAAGAATATGTTAAATAGCTATTATCTATATTAGTTATTTTAGTTAATTCATTTTTACTTCCATAAGTATAGGTAGATTTTTTACTATCTGGATAAGTTATAGTTGTCAAACGATTACTACTGTCGTAAGAATAAGCTGTTGATTTTTCAGCAGTATCTATAATTTTAGTTAATTTTCCAGATGAATATGTTAATGTTATCTTATCTCCTGCAGCATCTGAGATTTGTGATATTAAATATTCATTATTATATGTATTTAATGTAAGAGTAATAGTATTACTATTTGCATCTTTAATTTCTTTTAAATGCCATCTATTTCCAGAGGAATATTTTACAAATGTCATAGTATTTCCATCTTTGTCAGACATAATCATATTAGAGCCAGAAGTCTTAGCAGTAAGTCCTAAATTATCTTCATCTTCATACAAGTTGCTAGAAGTATTCTTTATAAAATAATGTGCAGTGGCATCTTCATCAATATATCTTAAGTATTCTTTAGAACTAATTGTTACTAATTCCAATGTTTGTGATAGATTTAGTCTCATTCCTTTTCCGTAGCCAATATCAGTATCTTTTTCATTAGTATTATAAACATGTTGTAAAGTTATAGGAAGTCTACTGCCTGGAGTTTTAGCGTCTGAGTGTATCAAAGTTAAATTGCCGTTGTAATCATTAGTATAAACTTTTCCTGCTCGCCCTATCTCCTGATAATGATAACTCAAATAGTCTTCTATACCTGTTTGATTTCTATAAGCTATAATAATTGATGGTCTATAATTTGTATATGCACTACTTGTATCAGCCGAGTAAAAATATGCATCAGAGGTTGAGCCTGTAACTTTTTCTACATTTTCTTTTATCATTACACCATAATTATTACCAGTTGTATACCATTCTTTTACCAAAGATGTAAGATCAAATCTATTATCTTTTTCAGGATTACTACTATCATATTTATATGTTATATAGCCTGCTACAGTTTTATCATATTTACTATTAGTATTAGACCAATTTGCAGTACTACTACTCCAGTCAGAAGTGATTTTATGGGCACTAAATATTCTTTCATCTGTTGGAGGATTCCATTCACTATTATCTGGATAACTTATTAAACTAAGTTCAGCAGCAACTACTTGGTCTCCACTATTTAGAGTTGGCAATGAGAATTTAATTAGAGATCTTATAGGTTTATCATTTAAAGAACCATTACCAACCCTTAAAATATGAGCTTGATATCTAGTAGTATTATTAGTATCACCCTCATAAATAAAAGTATCATTTATTTTTTCTATGAAAAGTGAAGTTTGAATTGTTGGATCTATTGTTACTGGGTAAGTTCTATTTTCTGCCTCTAACCATTCTTTGTTTGGAATTAATTCTAACTGATATTTTTTATCTTGTTTTGTTAACTTTAATTGTATTTTATTTGAAAATTCCAAATTATTGTCATACATAAAAGGTGCTTTAATTGTAAATTTAACATTATCTTCTTTATTTTCATATACAATGATGTCATTATTATCGTTTAGTTTCATTTCTAAATTTCCTACATTATATTCAAAAATAATTGGATTTTTAGTAGCATCTTCATTATTTAAAATAATTGCTTCTTTTACTTGTTCTGGTTCAATAGTATATTGAATATCAACATTATCTAATATATCAAAGTAATTAATATTAGATACTAATTGATTAATCTGTAGTTCATCCAAAGTAATCCCAGAAGTAACATTAATATTAGATTGTGGATTTTCAACTTGAATATTTGTACTATTTGCATTTTTTAATCTCCAAGTAATTGTACTATTTTCACTTGTCATACTTCCTAAATTATATTCTCTTGTTTTATTAGTGAATTTTATTTTGTATGAATTTAGTTTATTCTCGTATATTTGAGTTTCTCTTGCTTGCTCTTCTAAATCCATCTTAAGCTTATATTGCTGTAATATACTATTTGATTCTAAAACTTTATTATTTTGTTCAGATTTTATCTCGTCAGCTTTTAAGTGTAATGTTTCATTAGAATCAACTTTTGCCTCTAATGTATTGTTAATATCTACAAATTTTCCATTTTCTTTGTAATGTATATTAGATGAATAAATGGTTGCTACTTTAGTGCCATCTTCCAAAATAAAGTGTTTTTCATTTTCTGTTCTTTTGTCGACATCTTCTTTTATTATTTTCTTAGTTTTATAACTTTCATTCTCATCATCTGTTACCATTTCCGTGTTTATTTCTTCTGTAAAAAAGCTTTGCGAAACTGCTCTAACTATAGGGGTTAAAGGAATTGAAGAAAAAAGAATAGCAGTTAAACAAAGTAATGAAATAATTTTTTTTGTAATACCATTTCCGTGCTAAAAAATTTTTCATAAAAATCCTCCTTTATTTTAAATTTAAAATTAAAAATTCACCTCTTTCCATAATATATTAATGATATAAAACTTATAATATCATCCTACTTTAGATTAATGTTAAAAGTTAAAAAGCTAAGTATAATAATGTTTTCAAACTATAATTAATTATTTTTATAATATAATTAAATTACTTTATATATTAAATTCAATTAAAGGAGAAAAAAATAGAAAAAAGTAGAAAAAAGTAAAAGAAAATTAAATTTAAAAATTATGTTAAAATATAATAAAAAATATATTTTTTTGTAACAAATTATCAAGAATTGACTCTATTATAATAGAAAGGGGATAGTGGCTAATGCAAGATATAAAAGAAATATATGAAAATTATTGCAATTCAGTATACAAATATCTAATATGCTTGAGCCACGATAAAGAAATATCTGAAGAACTTACTCAAGATACTTTTTATATAGCATTAAAAAATATAAAAAAATTTAGAGAAGAATGTCCTGTTGATATGTGGCTATGCAAAATTGCAAGAAATTTATGGTATAAAGAAATTAAAAAATTAAAAAGAGATGAAAAACATTTCTTAGATAATATTGACTTAGCAGATATTTCAAAGGATTTAAATATTATAGAAAGCGATTTTATAAAAAAAGAAGAATTAAAGAATATTAAGAAACAAATAGAAAAATTAGATAATGAGACTAAAGAAGTTATAAATTTAAGAATATATGGAGATCTTTCATTTAGGACAATTGGAAATATTCTGGGTAAAAGTGAAGTATGGTCTAGAGTAACTTTTTATAGAGGAAAAGAGAAGATAAAACAAATTATTAGACTATCTCGTGTATAAAAAATATAGTCTTTAAAGTATTCAACGTAGTAAAAAATTACGTAGAGTACGTTTTTATC
>CANQTQ010000025.1 GCA_947626765.1 uncultured Clostridia bacterium | reverse complement strand
TTACAATTTTGCAAGAAAATGTTATATTTGTATTTTCTTGTAATATTAATGAAATAGAATAATATAAATTAAAAGCCATTCGTTTGAATGGCTTTTACTGACGCTTAGCATCAGTTCGGGTCAGGTCCTAGTTGAGTCAAACTCTTTCAGACCTAGTAGAATATCTATCTACAATATATAGTATTCCTTAATTTATTTAATTATACACTAAAAATTAGAAAAAGTATAGTATTTTTTGAAAATTTCTTGAAAAATCCATATTGTTTAGATATAATAATTTTATCAGTTGATTAATCGAATTATTTTTTTGAGCAAAAGTGGGAGGAAAAATTTTCGCAAATAACCTCTTTAATCGCTCCAAGGGCAAATCTGTTCGAACTTTATAAAACAGTAGATACAAAATCAAGAGGTGAAAACTAATGCAAGAAAAATTAAATAAAGATTCAAATAATAAAAAAAGAATAATATTAAAAAAATTATAATAATAGTTGGAATTATAGTAATATTAATTGTAATTGGAATATTTATTTATGCAAAAATTATAAATAATATCAATTCAAATTATAATTTTTATTATGATTCTCAACATCCTACACTTGATAAGCCAATAATCTATTTGTATCCAACTGAAGAAACTGAAATATCTGTAAAATTAGGATATCCTGATAAAATAACATGCTCATATCCCCAATATACAACTGGCTGGAATGTACTTGCAAAACAAAATGGAGATTTAATAGATTTAGATACTGGAAGAAATTTGTATTCTCTTTATTATGAAAGTAAAGCAATAACTGAATTTAAACCTGAAAATGATGGATTTGTGGTTAAAGGAACAGATGTGGCTAAATTCCTAGAAGAAAAACTTGCAATGCAACAATTAGAAACACCAAAAAGGTATGGTTTTGTAGCTGTTGAGTGGGGTGGAACAGAAATTAATTAGTATTTTATGAAAAAGGAACTAACAAAAACTAGTTCCTTTTTTGTATAATTTATTTTAGTTCAAGATTAAATGGGTGCTACTATTTAATCCTCAAATTTTAAATCTAAATAAACATATTTGTTCATATCATAATCAAAAACGTTGTCTATCATTTTTTTGGCAATTTTGCAACACTTTGACATTCTTTCTCCATTAAATAGCGGATCTATATATCTAACTTTTGTACCATGATGCAAATAATATACATCTTTAGGCTCTTCATTTGATGTTTTTATTTTTTTAGCATTTTTCCAAATATTAAATATATCGTTATATTTAGAATTTTCAATAATATTAATTACATCACTTTCTTTTAGCTCATATAAATCTTGCTTTGTTATTTTATTTTCATTAATTAATCTTTTTAATATATCTGCAATAAGTTGCATAGAATATCTTGTTCTATCTTCTAAGTATATTAATGATGACTTGCTTACAGATTTGACAAAGTTTCTTGCTATTTTTTTAGTTCTAAAGCCTAGCTCTATCTCCCCTTCTTCATTTTTTTGTATTTCAATATCGTTATAAATTTCTTTAACATCTTCTAAATTTATTATTCTATGTATAAATAGACCATTTGATAAAGAATATTCTAATCTATCTGCAGATAATTGTGGTGTATCGTTATCTGCTATTGGATAAAGATGATAATTGTCAACTTCTGAAATATCAATATTATCTCTTTTTAATAATGACATTATTTCATTAGAATCTTTTATTATTTGTATTGTTAAATCTTCTGTTGATTCTTGAGTCATATAGTCTCCATTTAAGTAGTCTATGCAATGCTTAAATGCTGGTGTTGCTATATCGTGAAACAAACCAGATAATGTTTGCTTTTTGTCATGTGTAAAGTGCCATATAATTAAAGCAACTGCAACTGAATGGTCTAAACTTGAAAAAAAGAAACTACTATCAAATAAATTAGTATATAAAGTTCCACAAGTAACGCTTATATATTGTTGTTTTAATAACTCCTTTGTATTTATATATTCATTTAGCCATTCTGGAAAATTTGGTTCTAAAACTTTAAAATATTCTTTTATTTTTTCATTTAAATTATCATAATATTTATTTTTCATATATTAAATACTCCAATTAATATTTCTATGTTTATTTCATCAAACAGTTAGAATATGCCTTTATATTATCACTTTGCCTTTTAAATATCAACAATTTTCAAACTTTTATATATTTTTTTCTAATATGGTGTATAATAGTTACAAGAAATGGAGTTGATTTTACAAATGTCAAATATAAAAGAAGATGTAGATGTAGAAAAATTATATAAAGCACAAAGTTTATTAGATAAGCAAAAATTTTTAGAAGAATTTAAAGTTAACGAAAATGGTCTAAGTGCAGCTGAAGCAAAAGAACGTATAAATAAGTATGGTTTTAATGAAGTTAAGCAGTCTAAACCTAAAAAATGGTATAGATATTTTTTAGAAAGTTTATTTAGTCCATTTAATAGCATACTTCTTGCTATTGCAGCAGTTTTGCTTTATACAGATGTATATTTGGCAGAAAGTCCTAATTATGCAAATATTATTGTAATTTTAATTTTAGTAATTTCAAGTACTCTTTTAGAATTTTTTGAAGAGTATAACTCTAATAAAGCCGCACAAAAATTAAAAGAGCTTGTAGCAACAACAGCTACTGTTTTGCGTGATGGAAAAGAAACTTTAATTCCTATTAAGCAAATTACTGTTGGAGATATTGTAGTGCTTTCTGCTGGAAGTTTAATTCCAGCAGATCTTAGAGTTTTAGATGCAAAAGATTTATACGTTGGACAGTCTTCTTTAACTGGTGAATCTGATGCTGTTAAAAAAGTAGTAGAACTTGGAGATTCTTACAATGTAGATGAAATAATGCCTAAAACTAAAAAAGATGGCACTTTAAATATAGATAGCATTTCAGATTTAGATAATATTTGCTTTATGGGTACTAATGTTATAAGTGGTAGTGCAAAGTGTGCTGTTATTAAAACTGCAAATGACACCTATTTTGGAAAAGTTGCACATACTATACCAAGTAGCAAACCAAAATCTGCTTTTCAACGAGGAATTGAAAGTATAAGTAAACTTTTAATACGCTTTATGATAATTTTAATACCTATAGTATTTATTTTAAATGTTTCTAAACATAGTATTATAACTGCTTTTACTTTTGCAGTTGCAATTGCTATATGTATTACTCCACTTTTACTTCCTGTTATTCTTTCTTCTAGCCTTTCAAAAGGTGCTATTAGAATGTCTAAAAAGAAAACTATTGTAAAAAAATTAGATTCAATTCAAAGTTTTGGGTCTATAAATGTTTTATGTACAGATAAAACAGGAACTCTTACAGAGGATAAAATTGTTTTAGAAAAATATTTAGATATATACGGCGAAGAAGATTTTAGAATTTTAAAACATGCATTTTTAAATTCATACTTTCAAACTGGATTAAAAGGTAATATTGATGAGGCTGTTGTAAATAGAGCTTTTGAAAATAATATGAAGGAATATTTAGATAAATATAAATTAGTTGATGAAATTCCTTTTGATTTTTCACGCAGGCGTTTATCTGTTATTGTTACAGATGGCACAAAAAAGCAGTTAATTACTAAAGGCGCTGTAGAAGAAATTTTAAGCATTTGTACAATGGTAGATTATAAAGGTGAAGTTTCTCCAATTACAAAAGAAATTAAAGATAATATTAAGAAAATTTCTAAAAGTCTTAATGAAGATGGTTTAAGAGTAATTGCTGTTTGTCAAAAAAATGATATTGCTAATATTTCTAAGTTTAGTATAAAAGATGAAAAAAATATGGTGCTTTTAGGTTTTATTGGATTTTTAGATCCACCTAAGAAAAGTGCTAAAGCTGCCATTGAACAGTTAAATAATGCAGGAATTCGTGTTATGGTTTTAACTGGAGATAATTTAGAAGTTACCAAATGTATATGTAAAAAAGTTGGTATAAATTCTGATATAATTGTAGAAGGAAGTCAAATTGAAAAACTTTCAGATAATGGAGTACTAAGATTACTTAAAAAATGCAATATTTTTGTAAAGCTTTCTCCTATACAAAAAGCTAGAATTGTTAGGCTTTTGCATGAGTCTAACAATGTAGTTGGCTATATGGGAGATGGTATTAATGATGCCCCATCTCTTATAAACTCAGATGTTGGAATATCTGTTGATACTGCTGTTGATATTGCAAAAGAATCTGCTGATATAATTTTATTAAAAAAAGATTTAAAAGTTTTGTTAGATGGTGTATATGAGCGGAAGAAAAACTTATGCAAATTTAATGAAATATATTAAGCTATCAACAAGCTTTAACTTTGGAGAAGTAGTTTCTGTAATTATTGCAAGTGTTATATTGCCATTTTTGCCAGAAACTCCTATTCAATTACTAGTAGAGGGCTTACTATACGATTTTGGTCAATTAACTCTTCCATTTGATAATGTAGATGAAGAAGATTTAAGAAAGCCTAGAAAATTTAATATAAAAAGTTTAAAAAACTTTATGTTATTTATGGGACCATTAAGTTCTATTTTTGATATTATTGTTTTTGCTATTTTATTACTTGTATTTAAATTACATGATGCACCTACTTTTCAAACAATATGGTTTTCTTATAGTATAGTTTCAAACCTACTTGGTATGCATATTATTAGAACTGCTAAAATTCCATTTATTGAAAGTAATGCACATAAATTTGTATATATTTCATCAATACTTCTTTCAATTATTGGTGTAATTATTCCTTTTACTTGGCTTGGAAAATTAATTGGATTAGTAAATATTCCATTTGAATTTATTCCAATTATAATACTAATTCCTATTTTATATTGTTTTGTTGCAATGATTGCTAAGAAAATTTATATTAAAAAATATGGTGAATGGATTTAAGATAAGTACACTATTATATATATTTCGCACTGTTTTGAATTTAGAGAGCATTTGACACATATTAACTAGACTTGTAGCAAACTACTAAAAAGAAAGTGTATAGTAATTCACTTTTCCTTAAGCGGTTCGGATGAAAAACAGAAGAAATATATATAATAGTGTAGTAATATTCTATTAAATACATTATAATTATTTATAAGAGGTAAATATGACAAGTTTTGTACTAAAATTAATAGCAATGATTACAATGGTTATAGATCATGTTGCAGATGCTTATTTTAAGAAAACTACTGCTGTAAATTTAATAGGAAGAATTGCTTTTCCTATTTTTGCTTTTCAAATTTCAGAGGGCTATGCACATACAAAAAATCTTAAGAAATATTTCTTAAGACTATTTTTGTTTGCTATTATATCTCAAATACCTTTTATGCTATTTAGAAGTATATTTGCAAATGACGTTCGTTTAAATATTTTCTTTACACTTTTCTTTGGTATGCTTGCTATTTTTGCTTATGATAATATTACTAAATCTTCTTTAAATTTAATAAAAAATAACACTATAAATAATTGTATTAAGTATTCTATTGCTGTTTTTCCTGCTATTGTAATTGGATTTTTAGCCGAGTTTTTAAAATTTGATTATGGATTTTTTGGAATAGCTATTATATTTATATTTTATATCTTTAAAAATAACAAAATTTTAATGTCCATTTTTTTCTCAATAGCATGCATTATTAACTATGGAATTAGTATTTTTATGTATGGATATAATTATTTATATGTTTTACTTTGCTTATTTACTATTTTACCTATAGTATTTATTCTTTTATATAATGGAAAACAAGGCAAAAAGATAAAATATTTTCTTTATGCTTTCTACCCTGTTCATTTACTTATTATTTACTTTATTTTTCGAATCCTTACATAAATTATTAATTAATTTTAATTTAAATTAATATTTTCTACTTTTGTGTAGCAAAATTAATTCCTCTTGCTACAACACTAGACATATTTTCAATTAGTTCATCTATTTCTTTTGGTGTTACAATAAAGTTATAGTCTTCAGGTGCTAAAACTTCTTTAATCATTTCATATTTGTTCTCATCTTGAAGGCTATTTAAAAAATCATTTGATTTAGCATCTTGTTGTAACTTTTGAATAAATAGGTCTAAACTATCTGCTGCAATAGTAGCTGCTTCAACAACTGTTGGAACACCTATTGCAATTACTGGAACGCCTAATGTATTTTCAGTTAGTTCTTTTCTTGTATTTCCTACCCCTGCACCAGGAATAATGCCAGTATCTGCAATTTGAACTGTACTACTAATTCTTTCAATGCTTCTAGATGCTAAAGCATCAATAACAATTATTAATTTTGGATGAATATTATCTACTATTCCTTTTAAAATTTCTACTGTTTCAATACCAGTTGTACCTAAAACTCCTGGAGATACAGCGCTAACTGGTCTTGTATTTTTATCTAGTACATCTGGCATATATGTTAATAAATGCCTTGTAATATCTATATCTTGTATTACTTTTGGACCTAATGCATCTGGAGTGACATATAAGTTTCCAAGTCCAACTACTAAAATATCATCTTGCTCTCCTACTAAATTTGAAAGTAACACTTTTAATTCTTTAGTTACAGCTTCAGATGCTTTTTGTATATCATTTTCACTTGCTATTTTAATATTTTTAATATCAATAGTAATATAATTACCCTTTTTCTTACCTATTGCTTGCTCTCCATTTTCATTTAATACCTTTACTCTTGTAATTTTAATATCGTCATTTATAGACTCTTCTTCTGTTTCTAATCCATCTACCTCATTTGAAATATTATTTGCTTTTTTATATATATCGCGTCTTTCTAATGCCAAATCTGTTCTAAAATTAATCATAAAAAATACCGCCTTTCTAATTATATTATTTGAAAAGTCGGCATTTTTATTCATTACTTATTTATTTGTATCATCTTCTTTATTATTTTCATAATCACCTTGCAAACATTGTGTATATAAGCAAATAGCATCTTTAAAACCCTGTTTATAATTTTTTTTGCTATAATACGCAATTTGTATTTCATAGTTTTCTACTAATAATTCTATTGTTTTAATTATATTTTTTGCTTCTTCTTTATTTAATACTTCATTAATTTTTTCTTCTATTTTTTCTACTTTTACTTCGTTTAAAATTTGATTTAAATATTCCCTATCTTTGCTACTTTCTACTTCAAAATCTTCCTGCCTAATTTCATATATTTTTTCTAACATGTCTATTTTCTTTAATATACTTTCTTGTTTTTTCATTGTGTACCTCCTTTTTTCTCTAGTTAATTTTAACTATTAGTTTATAGTTTTATTATATCAATAATTTATAAGTTTATTCAATAATTTTTTTTTGAAAATTATAATTTTCATTATAATTTATTTTCATATTATAATTATTATACTTTCATATTATAATAATATTTGTTTCACTATTAGGTAATCTTTTTGCTACCTTTATAGTGAGTTTATTGTTTTTCTCTTCGTGTATATAATTATTAAGAAATTTGTCGTTTTTTGTATTATTATATAATTTTTAAGAAAGTGGTGTTATGGAAATGAAAAATACTTTAGAAGTTGGAAATCGTATTAGGAACGTAAGAGAAGAATTGAAAATGAGTAGAAATGTTTTTTCCGAAAAAATTAATATATCTGAGTCGTATTTAGCACAATTAGAGTTAGGTAATAAATCTCTAGGAATGAATACTTTAATATCTCTTTGTCAATATACAGGCTATTCTTCTGATTATTTTTTATTTGGAAGTGATGCTAAAGAAGACTTATCTAAAAAGATTATTCGTATGGTAAATATACTTCCTAAAGATTCTTTAGATTTAGTTTATGAAGTTATTCGCTCTATTAAATCGTATGTTAAATAATTTTCAAATATATAACTCTGTTATAATAATACAATATAAAAAGAATATAAATTATATTTTATATAAAATTATAAATAATTTATATTCTCATTTGCTATCTTTTTAAATTGCAGCTTTATTTTGAGCAGTACCTACAAAGAATAGCTTCTAATCCAATTTCTAAATCAATTAATCCGTACTTTAGAGTTTGCGTCTAAATTAACTAATTCCTCTAATATGTTTCTTAACTCGCTTTTTTGAAAGTATTTTGCTTGTACTTTATATTTTGTAACTAAAAACATTTGATTAGGTTTTAAATTCATTGCAGTAGCTATGTCTTTGCCATATTCTTCTGCTATTTTTATGATATATAATTTTTTAAAATGATTATATAGTGTAACTAAAATTTTTTGCACAGGCTCTTTATTTGATATAAGACCATGTAAAACTTCTAATGCTGATTTTATATCTTTTTTTCCTAAATTATCTGTTAGGTCAAAAATAACTGCTTGAATTTGTTTTATGCAAAGTTTATCTATGTCTTCTTTTGTAATATTTCCATTTTCTCCTTTGTATTCTATTAATTTTCTAACTTCATTTATTAAATCCTGCATATTAGTTCCTGAGCATTCTACTAAATATTTAGCAGAATTATCATCTATTGTTACTTTATATGCATTACAAATTTTTTTAATGTTTGTTATTAATTCTGGAAGTTTTAAAAGTGCAAATTCTTTTACTTCTCCTATTTTTTCTATAACACTATATAGTGAATTTTTTTCTACTTCTTGCTCTATAAATATTAAATCTACTGTGTCGTTAAGTTCTTTTTGATTTTGCTGCAAATAATTTGCTATTTTTTCTTGTATTGTCATATTTTCATTTTCTTGCTTACTTTTTTTATTTTCTGTTTTAGTTTTGTTTGCAGACTTTTTTTCCTTTTTAAAAAGTCCTGTATTTTTTGCTATAATTAATTTTTTTTGAAATCCAAAAGCTGGTGTTTCTAAGTTTGAAATTAAACTATCTACATTTGTTTCATCTATTTGAATATAATTAATTCCTAAAACTTGCTCTCCAAAGTCTTTTTTTATTTTTTTTACTCTTGTTTCTAAAAGATATGTTTCTTCTCCATACAATAAATAAATAGCCATTTTTTTGCCTTTCTTTAATTTTTTTATGTTATAGCTTTTCTGCAAATTTTGCAGAGTGTGCATGGCAGATTGCTGCAGCCATGCTATCTGTTGTATCATCTAATTTTGGTAAATTATCTACTTTTAAAATAGTTTTTACCATTTTTTGCACTTGCAATTTATCTGCTCTTCCATAACCTACTACCGATTGTTTTATTTGAAGTGGAGTATATTCATAAGTAGGAATTCCTTTTCTACATCCAACTACTAAAATAACACCTCTTGCTTGTGCCACATTAATAGCAGTTTTTGCATTGTTATTAAAAAATAACTCTTCAACAGATATTGCATCAGGTTTATATGTATCTATTATATTTTCTAAGTCATTATTTAGTTTAAGCAATCTTTGTGGAAATGATTCTCCTGCTTTTGTTAAAATAGCACCATGTGTAATAAGTTTAAATTTATTTCCAATATAGTCAATAACACTATAACCTGTTATTGCAAATCCTGGGTCTATGCCTAATACTCTCATTTTATTATATAAGACCTCCAATGTAAATTTAGCTTAAAAATAATTAGTTTTAGCCTAAAAATAATAAGTTTTAGCTAAATATTTAAGTTAGTTTTCTTCATGATTTTTAATAATTATTCTAAATACTTCTGCAACTGACCAAGCTTGTGCAAAAGTTCCCTTTGCTTCATAAGGTTTATTTGAATCATAAATTTCGCTAATACTTCCTACTGTAGAATTTTTATACATTTCATTATAAAAAGTATCTTCTACTTTTTTAGCAAATTCTTTATATTCTTTTTGTAGTTCTTTTTTCTTAGTTTTGTTTTTTTCTGCTTTAATAATATTTAAAAAGCTATCTGAATAGATTCCTAAAAGCCATGGCCATGTTATTCCTTGGTGATAGCTCATGTCTCTTTTTATTTGATCACCTTCGTAGATTTCTCTATAACCGGTTTTCTCCTTTTGCTAATGTTTTTAATCCATAAGGAGTTAACAATTTTTTAGTAACTGTATTTAAAATTTCTTTAGCCTCATCTGTGCTAGGATCAACTATTGAGTAATATAAAGATAATGCAAATAATTGGTTTGGTCTTATTTTACTATCTCCTACTAAGTCATCCAAGCTTTTTCTTTTTTTGTTATAAAATTTAGCCATAAAATTTTTCTTGCACTTATTAGCTAAGTTTGTGTATTTTTCTACTAATTCTTTTTCTTTATATAGTTTTGCGAAGTCTGCCATAATACATAACGCATTATACCACAAAGCATTTATTTCAACTGCTTTTCCATTTCTTGGAGTAACTACTTTATCTCCAATTTTAGCATCCATCCATGTGTTTTGGGTATATTCTGTTCCTGAAGATAATAGTCCATCTTCTTCGTCTAAATGAATATTATTTCCATCTAAGTCAATTCCACTTATATATGCATCTATAACTTTCTTTAATGTTTCATATAGTCCGCCTTTTAAGAATTCAAAATCATGTGTATAATCTATATATTTTCTGACTTGTTCAAATAATAAAAGTGATGCATCTACACTATTATATAATGGTCTATTATCATAGCCAGAATAGCCATTTGGAACTAAGCCATATTTAATATCTCTAATGCATGTTAAAAGAACTTCTTTAGCGGCTTTAAATCTTCTTGGAATAAGAAATATTCCTTCAAATGAAATTAATGTATCTCTTCCCCAGTCTAAAAACCATGGATATCCTGCTATCATTGTGTATAAAGCAAATGCAGGCCTATATACAACAAAGTTATCAGATGCAATTATATAATCTCTTATAAGTGTTTTATATTTTTGATCATATTCTTTTTTAGGGTCAAGTAAGTATGAATCATACAATTCACTAGTAATACGAATAATTTCTTGATTAACTAAATTTCTACCATCTAGTTCTTCTATATTTTCTTCTAATGAGCAAATAAATGTAATAAATTTTTCTTCACTTGCTCTTAATTTTACTTCATAAACACCTGGTACAGATAAATTTTCTTCTGAGTCTCCACCTCTTTTTTCTTCTTCTAGATAATACATATTTCTAAATGTGTCGTCTTTATGTTCTATGTATTTTCCCTCTGATAGGTTCATATAAATTGGTGTTTGGTTTTGATTATTTACTACTAATTTTACTTTTCTATCTTTTACTTCTTGTTTTATATTAAAACTAGCATTTGGAGTAGTAGTATGAAAGTCTCTAAAATGAATAATTGGAGTTATTTTAAGTTTTGTACGCTTTTCATTATTTTTTATATGATAAAGTACGCAAACAGTGTTTTTTCCATAGTCCATGCATATAAATTTTTTTATAATGGCTCCATCTACTTCATATGTAAATATTGGAACATATTCTTTTTCAAATGATTTTAAGTATTTATAGCCTGTTGAAATATAATCTTTTCCCATATTTGAGTATAGTATATATTCTTTTCCTTCGCTTTCAAAACTTTCATCTACCTTAGATAAAATTAACTGCCTATTAGCAGGTGGATTTAATGGTGCTACTAATAGTCCATGGTATTTTCTAGTGTTTATTCCAAGTATTGTAGAACTACTATAACCACCAATGCCATTTGTTATAATCCAATCTTTTTTTATTCCATTTTCTAATAATATATCTTTGTGTTCATATTTCATTTGTATTTTCCTCCATAATAACTATGTTTTATCTTTTGTTTTATTTTCTTAAAACATTTATTGCTTTTATAAAGTCTTCTTTTTGTTTATCTTCTAATTCTTTTATTTCTTTAATTTGTTCTTTAGCTGAATCTTTTTGAGTTACGTTAGTATGCTTTCCTGTTTGCTTATTTGGTTTTGATTGTGTTTTATTTTTTTGATGTTCTTTATTTTTAATTTTTACTGGTGCTTCTATATTATTTGTAACTTTTTTATTGCTATTTTCTTTATTTAAATTTGAATGTTCAATTTTACTTTGCGTATCTTGTTCTTCTATAGGAAGTCCTGCTTTTACTTTCATTTTTATTTCTGATTCTTGAATAGACTCAATTCTTTCTTTATATTTCTTAAAGAATTTACTTTCTCCTTTTGGTAATTTCTTTCTAGTTTTTCTAATATTATTATTTTTTCTATTTTCTTTTAGAGTTTTCTTAGCATCTTTTAGTCTATCATTTAATAAAACATATTTAGTATCATTTTGCATATCTTTAAATTTTAAGTCATCACATATAAGCTGAATAATAGAAGCTGCAACAGCATCTGGGTTATGTCTAATATAGCCATTTGTAACATGAGAAATTTCTCTTTGCATTAGGTATATTCCTTGTTCTTTTGTCTTTGCTGCATCTATTTCTACTAACTCTTGTCCTTGCATATTATATTTTCTAATATATTCTGGAATTAACTCACCTGTATCATAAATGCAGTATTCAATTATGCCTTGTCCAGCATGTTCATGAATTGCTTTAATATGATCTGATAGAGTATAATTATCTGTTTGACCAGGCTCTGTCATAATATTGCTTACATAAATTTTAAAGGCTTTGCTTTCTTTGATTGCTTTTGCAACACCTTTTACTAAAAGATTTGGTATTACATTAGTATATAAGCTACCAGGTCCTATAACTATAGCATCTGCTTGTTCTATTGCTTCAATAACACCTGGAGCTACTTTACAGTTAGTAGGGTTTATAAAAATTCTACTAATTTTACTAGTTGTAGAATTAACAATTTCTGGTATTTTATTTTTACTTTCTATAACTGTACCATCTTCTAATTCTGCACAAATTTGTATTGGTTCTAAAGTAACAGGAAGAACTTTTCCAATAATATTAAGTACAGAATTAGTCTTATCTATAGATTCTGGAAATTCGCCATAAATTTGTTTCATTGCAGATAAGTAAATGTCTCCAAAACTAATGCTATTTAATTTTCCATCACTAAACCTTGTATTTAATAAATTTCTCATTGCAGTTTCATCTTTTGAAAGAGCTATTATACTTTCTTTAATATCATCTAGTGGTGTTAAAGCTAATTTATTCTTTGAATCTAATGTATTTTCTCCATAATTTGAAACAGTAACAATAGCAGTTAAATTATTAGTATAGTTTTTTAGTCCTTTTAAAACTGCATTTAATCCATTGCCTCCACCTATAGCAACAATTTTAGGTCCTTCTTCATATATTTTTTTGTTAAAAATTAGACTATTTACTTCTGAATTTTCAGTTTCAGTTCTATTATCTGTTTCTTGTACTAATAGTTCCAAGGTTCTTTTTTGTATTTGTACTATAGATACAATAACTAAACTAAAGCCAACTATAAAGCATAAAATAATTCCTATTAATGGTAAAAAATCTAGTCTTTCTTGTGTTAAAATTTTTGCCATTCCAAAGCAGCTAAGTAAAATTCCAATTAAAATAAGAAATAGCCATCTTTTTATTTTAGTGTTAGAACCGAAACCATTTAAAAAAACCTTTCATAATTAATTGTATGGTATATACCATACTCTCCTTTCCATTTGTTTAATTTTATTCTCCTATAATTTTTATTTCTAATTCAATTTGTTTTTCACATTTTTTTAATACTTCTTTTTTTATATACTCTGTTAAGTTTATTACATCTTGTGCAGTTGCATTTCCCGTATTTACAACAAAACCTGCATGCATAGTAGATACTTCTGCTCCGCCTACCTTATAACCTTTTAAGCCACATTCATCTATTAATTTGGCTGTAATAAAATCTGCTCCTCTTTTAAAAGTACTTCCTGCACTTGGCATTTGAATTGGTTGTTTTTCTCTTCTACTTTTCATGTTTTCATCCATTTTTTGTTTTATTTCTTCTGCTTTTCCATAAGGTAGTTGTATTGTTACATTAGTAATAATTACATCTTTTTTAGAAAAAATACTATGTCTATAGTCAAACTCACATTCTTTGTTTGTTATAGTATGAACACTTAAATCTCTTTCCATATATGTAACATCTTTAACAATATCTTTCATTTCTCCGCCATATGCACCAGCGTTCATATAAACTGCTCCACCTATTGTACCAGGTATTCCACTTGCAAATTCAAAACCTGCAATTTCTTCTTTTAAAAGCATTTGTGCTAATACTGCATTTTTAACCCCAGCACCTAGTTTTATAATAGCATTATTTTCTTCTTTTTCAATTTGTATATTATCTAAATCTATTTTAAGTACAATGCCTCTAATTCCATTATCTTTTACTAACAAATTAGTTCCATTTCCTATTATAGTTAATGGAATACTATATTCATTAGCCAATTTTACAGAATATATTAAGTCTTTTTCATTTTTTATATTAACTAATATATCTGCTTTTCCTCCTATTTTAAAAGATGTGTGTTTTTTCATTTCTTCATCTTTTTTTATGTAATTTAAGTCAATTTCTTTAGCTAGTATTTCATAAATTTCTTCTTTATTCAAAATACTACTCCTTTCTAGTTTTTATTCTAGTTTATTCGACTTTCTTTGTATAATTCATTTTATTTTTAAATTTTATCATTTTTATATATAGATTACAAGTTTTTAACAATAAAAATTCTTTAATTAGTGTAGCTAAAGGAGTCAAAATTTTTATAAATAAAAACAGGAGTACTTGATATTTCAAGTCCCCTGTCTTTTCATTTTATTTTAATTATTTAGCTTTTTTGTTCTTTTTAAAAGCTAGTTCTTCAATTATTCAGCTTTTTTATCTTCTTCAGAAACTGGTTCTTCTTTAACTTCTTCTACAGTTTCTTCTTTAACTGTGTCAACTGTTTCTTGAACTGCTGGTGTTTCTGTTTCAACACTTGGAGCTTCTTCTGGAGCAGCTTCTACTGGTGCTTCTGTTTCAGCTTTTACTTCTTCTTTTACTTCTGCCTCTACTTTTTCCTCTACTTTTTCTGTAGCTGGTGCTTCGCTAACTGCCTCTTCTGCTGTTGGAGCTTCAGTTACTTCTTCAGTAACCACTGCTTCTGCTACTGGAGCTTCTTCTACTAATTCTTCTTTTAAAGTAATTTCCTTATCTTCAATTCTTGCTCCTACATTTTCTCTAGTTTTAGCAGCTTTACCAATTCTTTCTCTTAAATAATATAGTTTTGCTCTTCTAGCTTTACCAACTCTTACTAGTTCTACTTTTTCTACTAATGGTGAATGTACTAAAAATGTTTTTTCAACACCTACACCATAAGAAACTTTTCTTACTGTAAAAGTTTCATTTACTCCTCCATTTTGTTTTTTAATAATAATTCCTTCAAATACTTGAATTCTTTCTCTATTACCTTCTTTAATTTTTTGGTGTACTCTAACAGTATTACCAACTCTTAATTCAGGTACCTTATTTTTTAATTGTTCATGTTCAATTGATTTTACGATATCCATGACTTGAATATCCTCCTTCCTTTACTAATTTTTATTTTTCAAATAAATCTGGTCTTTTTTGTTTTGTTATTTCAATGGACTTATTTTCTCTCCATTTTTTTATGTTTTCATGATTTCCGTGATAGCAACACTTCTGGAACTTTTTTACCATTAAATACTTCTGGCCTTGTATATTGTGGATATTCTAAAAGGTTTTGTGAAAAAGACTCCTCTTTGGTAGATTCTTCTTTTAATACTCCTTTTATATATCTACTTACAGAATCAATTAGTATCATTGCAGGAATTTCTCCACCTGTTAATACATAATCTCCAACTGATATCTCTTCATCTACAATTTCATCAAGTACTCTTTGATCTATTCCTTCATAGTGCCCACATAACAATATGATATGTTCTTCTTTAGAAAGCTCTACTACTTTTTTTTGATTTAAAGTTTTTCCTTGTGGAGATAAGTAAATAACTTTTGCTTTTTTCTTATTTTTAATAGAGTTATAAGCATCATATACTACTTCTGGCATCATCACCATGCCTGCGCCTCCACCATAAGGTGTATCATCTACTTTTTTATGTTTGTCTTTAGAAAAATCTCTTATATTAATTAAGTTTATTTCTAATAATCCATTTTGAACTGCCTTTCCAATTATGCTTACTTTTAATGGTTCAAACATTTCTGGAAATAGAGTTAATACATCAAACTTCATAGGTTTCCTTTCTAAATTTAAATTGCATATTTTGCTTTAGTTACTTTTACTGTAGTCCTTTTAATAAATGAACTATAATTTTTTCTTGTTCTAAATCAACTTGTTTAATTACTTCTTTAATTGCTGGTAGTAAAATTTGTTTTCCTTTTTCATCTTTTACAACATAAATATCATTTGCACCTGAGTTATAAATGTCATCTACTTTTCCAAGTAATATTCCTTCTTCAGTATAAACTTTAAGTCCAATTAGGTCTGCTATAAAGTAAGTATCTTTTGGAAGCTTTTTAGCATCTTTTCTGGCTATTTTTAGATAACAGCCTCTATATTTTTCTGCTTCTTCTATGGTATTTATTCCTTTTATTTTTAGTAAAATTTGATTTTTACTATATTTTACCTCTTCAATTTCTATTTTAATAAGCTTATTTTCTTTTTCTAAAAGAATAGAATTTAAAGTTTTAAATTTAGAAATATCTTCTGTAAAAGGATTTACTTTTACCATTCCTTTTATTCCAAAATGATTTACAATTTGACCTATTTCAAAATATTCTTGTTTCATAGTTTCCTCTAATTTTCTATAAACTCAACAGATATTCTTTTATGTTCTTTTGCTCCTAAAGATTTTATAACAGTACGAATTGCTTTTGCAACTCTGCCTTGTTTTCCAATTACTTTGCCCATATCAGATTGTGCTACTTTAACTTCAAAAGTTATTGTTTTTTCATCTTCTTTAGAATTAATAAAGACTTCTTCTTTATTTTCTACTAAGTTTAAAATAATTGTTTCTAAAATATCTTTCATTTTTTACTCCTATAGCAAATTATTTTTTAGATGCTCTTTCTACTAAATTCTTTACAGAATCTGTTGGTCTAGCACCATTTTTTACCCATGATTCAAATTTTTCATTGTCTATTACTATTGTAGATGGCTCTGTCATTGGGTCATAAGAACCAATTTTTTCAATAATTTTTCCATCTCTTGGGCTTTTAGAATCTGCAACAACAATATGATAGAATGGGGCTTTTTTTGCACCTTGTCTTTGTAATCTAATTTTTACCATTTTTTGTTTCACCTCCCAAAAATTACTGTATAAAAGCAAATTTTTATTACCACTTAAATAATTAAATTAAACTTTTATTATAACAGTTTTTATATATAAAATTAAAAAATTAAAATCTATTATTAAAGCCAGTTTTACATTTTAAAATCTTTTGGATTAAAGTTATTCATTAATTTTTTCATTCCGCCTTTATTATTTTGCATTTGTTTCATCATTTTTTGAGTCATTTCAAAAGATTTCATAAATTTATTAATTTCTGGTACTGATGTACCACTACCGTTTTGCAATACGTGCTCTTCTATTTCCATTTAATATTCGTGGATTTTTTCTTTCTTCTTTTGTCATAGAGCAGATCATTGCTTCAATTCTAACAAATTCTTTATCATCTACTTTAACATCTTTTAGGCTATTCATTCCTGGTATCATTTTTAATAAAGATGAAAAAGAACCCATTTTTTTCATCTGCCTTAGTTGAACTAAATAATCATCTAAGTCTAATTCTTTCTTCTTTAATTGTTTTTCTAATTTTTCGGCTTCTTCTAAATTAAAATTTTCTTCTGCTTTTTCTATAATAGAAAGCACATCACCCATTCCTAAAATTCTTTGTGCCATTCTGTCTGGATGAAATACTTCAATATCACTTAATTTTTCACCAGTTGCTGCAAATTTAATTGGTCTGCCTGTAACTTTTTTAACAGATAATGCTGCACCACCACGGGTATCTCCATCTAGCTTAGTAAGTACTACTCCATCTATTCCAAGTTCTTCGTTAAAAGATTTTGCAACATTAACTGCATCTTGACCTGTCATGCTATCTACTACTAATAAAATTTCATGTGGTTTAACATTTTGCTTTACATTTTTTAATTCAAGCATTAATTCTTCATCTATATGAAGTCTACCAGCAGTATCTAGAATAACAACATCATTTAATTTGCTTAAGGCTACTGACATAGCTTGTTTTGCTATAAGTACAACATCTTTTGATTGTTCATTACTAAATACTGGTATATTAAGCTGAGAACCTACTACTTGTAATTGCTTTATAGCTGCTGGTCTGTAGACATCACATGCAACAAGTAATGGTTTTTTACCTTGTTTGCGAAGAAGATTTGCAAGCTTGCCTGCGGTTGTAGTTTTACCAGAACCTTGCAAACCTACTAACATAATTACTGTTGGTGGATTTGGTGTAAAATTAATTTTGCTTTCTGTTCCACCTAAAAGTTCTACTAGTTCATCTTTTACTATTTTAATAATTTGTTGACCTGGTGTTAATGATTTTAATACATCCTGTCCTAATGCTTTTTCTTGTACACTATTAATAAATTCTTTAACTATTAAATAGTTTACATCTGCTTCTAATAATGCAAGTTTTACTTCACGAAGCATATCTTTTAAGTCTGACTCTGTAATTCTTGCCTTACCTCTTAATTTTCTTGTAATATCTTGAAGTTTTAAGCTTAATCCTTCGAAAGCCATTAGTATAGCACCTCTTTCTTTTTTGGGACAGTTCACTTTTACCTTTTTAGGTAATCTTGAACAAGTCAGCCTATAAATTTTGTCTTAAGCTAAACAACTTAGTTCTTCGCATACATGTTCAAGAATTTTTGCAATTTTTTTGTCTGAAGATGTATCCTCTATTTTGCTTAATTCTTGTAAGATTTGTTCAAGTTGTTTTTCTTGCTTTAATGTTCTTTCCATAAATGCTAGCTTTTCTTCTAAATCGAAAAGTTTATTCTCTCCCTTCTTGATAATATCTCTTACTGCCTGTCTTGTAATATTATTATTTTCGGCAATTTCTGAAAGTGATAAGTCGTTATTGTAGTAGTCTGTAATAATGTCATATTGTTTTTTAGTTAACATTTTGCCATATATTTGGCATAACATACTAACTTTAACGTTTTTTTCCATTTTGGACATTCACTTCCTTTTTGTTTAATATTTATGTTTTTGCACAAAAATATTAGCATTTACAGCTTAGCTTTTTAGAATTTATCTAAAAACTATTTTGTAATGCTAATATACTTTACACTATTTTTTTGTATTTGTCAAGTGTTTTTGTTAGATTATTCTTCATAAGCAATACTTAGTTTGTTATAGGCTCATTTAGTATATTATTTATTCCAAATTACAGGACGCAATGTTATATCACGAGCAGGACCACCATAATTGCTTACAACTACGTTATTGCCTCGAGAGCATCCAAGCAATCCAACTCTAATTAACGCAGGCATATCCGACGTACAATATTTTCCACCTGCTGCAACATTCAATGCTAATCCCTTTTCATTTTCATCTATTTTATCTTTTAATAATTCTACATATTTGCTACTTTTATTAGTTATTAAACTTTGTCTATATATTAATGCGTTTAAGGCTGATTCTAAACCTGTTATGTGTGCTGCTGCTGTCCATGTGTATGTTTTTCCAAAATCTTTTACTCCTGTTTCATTTCCAGTTGTTGATGTTTTTCCACTATCTACATCATTTACTCCATATACACTCATTGTCAGGAATGCTACTGCTCCCCAATCTGAATTTAACGTTAAATGTGGGTCTAAATTATTGTTTCCTAGTGTACTACTATGATATGCTAACTCTCTACATCTATCAAATGCATCTGATACCGATATATTTGTCCATACTGTTTCATCAGGTTTTATTGCCATTGCTGCTTTTGATATTGTTGGTAGTAATAATATCATTAGTAAAAATATTATTACCATTATTAATATTTGTTCTCTTTTTTTCATATCTTTATTTTCGTATATTTTCTTTCTATACGAAGCTCCCTTCTTTATATATTTTAAGTTTTTATTTTAGGTTACACTTATAAACCCTTTTTTATTTTCGTATTCTTCAATTTTACACTTACTATATAAATTTAATTTTTTATTATATTATTCTGTTTTTACTTCACTTGGTTCGTATTTACTCATCCATATGCCTTTTAGGTTTTTATCTTTTCCCATAAAAGCTGGATGTACTGTAAAATCATTTGGTAATTTTGTTCCATATTTTTCTGTATCTAATGGCTTATTATTTGTATCTATATATACTATTTCCATTATTTGTCCGTTTGGAGTATTTACTTCTCTATATGCGTACCTTGGTATCCATACCCACCATGCTTCATGTCCATTTGCTATTGTTTTTACATTTGCCCATATTTTCTTGCCATAGTCATACCATTTATTATTTTGGTTTATTTTTGCTAATTCTTCGTTTGTTAAATTATCTCCTTGCATTGCTTCTTTTAATAATGTTCCTGTTTCTTTAAATTCGTTTGTTGAGCTATCATATAGCATTATATAGGTATTGTCTTTATCAAATCCGCTCATATTTGGTGCTAGTACTTTGCTACTTGTTACTTGATTTTCAAAGCTAGGTTCGTATTTACTCATCCATATTCCTTTTAAGTTTCCTCCTTTTGTAAAGGCTGGATGTACTTCATAACCTGCTTCTAGTGTACTTTTACTTGGGTCTAGTGGTTTATTTTCTGTATCTACATATATTATATCCATCATGCTTCCATTTTCATTTTCTTTATATGCGTATCTTGGTATCCATACCCACCATGCTTCATGCTCATTTGCTATTGTTTCTACATTTCCCCATATTTTTCCACTTTCTGAATAATTATGAAATGTGTATGTTTCTCCATCTTCTCCTGTTATTTGCCTTTGTTGTCCTCCTTCTATATAGTCTTTTGCTAATACTTTTTCTGTTTTACTAAAGTCTTTTGAATAATATACTACATATGTTTTTTCTTCATCAAATCCTTTTAAATTTGGAGAATAGTAATATGCATTATCTACATTTTCTACTTTTGATTCTTCTTTTAATGATCCTGTTGTTCCCGAACTTGAACTTGTTCCTGTGCCTCCTTTTTCATTTACTGCACATTCGTAACTATGATATACTTTTTCTCCTATTTTTGTTTGTGGTATTTTAAATACTGTATCTGTTTCTTCATCATATATATATGTGTTTTCTTTGCCATTGCCGTGTTTCTTTGTCTAATACATATATTCCGTCTACATTTCCTGCTTCATCTAATAAGCTATCAAATTCTTCTACATCATAGTCATTTGGACTTTTGTCTTCTAGCATTCCTTCTCTTACATATAGTATTTCTTTCTTTAATGTATCTTCTACTTCATACTCTTCTGATGCTAAATTAAATTCAGTACTAAATAGTTCTGTACTTACCCCATCTACTAATACTGATGTTAAATCTTGCACTTTTTTCATGTCTACATTTTGTTTTATTTCTTGCATTTCTGTTGCAAATGCTGCTAATTGTGCTTTTGCTATTATTCCATCTTCTCCTAGTACTGTTGTTATTGTTATTCCTGCTAATATTAGTAAAACTATTATTGTTACTACTAATGCTATTAATGTTATGCCTTTTTCTTTTTGTTGTTTTTTCAACTTATTTCCACCTCCACGTATTTTTTGTTTTTATTTAATATTAAAATATTAATATCTAAGAAATTATTTAGTTTTGCTCTTGCTAAAGTGAGGTATGAATTTATTTTATTAAAAATTTTCTGGCTTAAAAAGCACAAAAAACAACAAGTAAAACCTAATTTATAGGCTTTATTTGTTGTTTTATTTATTTTATATTTACTTATTATATTATTTGTTACTGAATTATTTTTGTTTATTAAGCTACTGTTTACTAAGCTACTAGCTGTAGCTATATTACTATTTTCTAAACTATAGCTCTCTCTCTCTCTCTCTCTCTCTCTCTCTCTCTACTCTCCCAAGTGTTTGCTGTTTTCATGTTTTCCTCCGTATTTCTTTTTCCTTAGTTTATACTAAATTCCTAGAAATATACTTATTTTTAGAAATTCATAAATGCTTTTTTGATATATTAATAGTATGTTTATTGCTACTAGTTGTAATATATAATAATGTTTTTTATTTGTCAATATTAATATTAAAATTTTTCAAACTTATAGTTACTTGATAATACTTTTAGATAAAAAATAACGGGCTTTCCTTGAAACAGGAAGGCTCGGAAGTTTGACACTTTTATGAAACAAAATTTGATGTAAGCATTAAAAATGCTTAATTTTTTTGTCAATTTTTTC
>CANQTQ010000024.1 GCA_947626765.1 uncultured Clostridia bacterium | reverse complement strand
ATTAAGTTTTTGTTACAGAAATATTACGTACAACTAGCTTTCATAAGTTTTCTTCGTTAAAACTATTATCTAGTAACTGATTTGCTGTTACTCGAATTGGTTACACAGTGTGTAACCACCTTTATAAGTCAAATAAAATTTTTTCATTAATTTTAAATTAGGCACACTATAACCTTCTCCAAATTCTCGTGTTAACTTTTCTGAAAAAGATTTTAATATTTTATTTTGAGAAGCTTCTAAATGATATTCTTCAATTAATTCATTAATCGTAGAGCCTATGGCATAATATAATTCTACCATTTCATAATTTATATTTTTAACAACATTTTGTTTTGTCTTTAAAATCAATGCATTTATTCTATTATAATAATTTCCAAAAACTTCATTATTTTGTTTTATTATATCTGTCATACTATAAGCATCTCCTCTTGAACTTAATTTACTAAACTCAAATCCCCATGTATTACCCCATAATTTTATATATTATACAATTTTAGTTGTTTCATATATTCTTTTATACTTTCATCATTTATATCTTTTGGAGATATATTGCAATACTCCATAATTTGTTTTTCTATACCGAATAGCACAATCTATTAAATGATTTGCTTTTTCTTCATTTGACCATACTGATAATGGTTTATTCTTATATCTTACTTTTGCATCTTCTAGCCTTTCTTTTAAATCTACTACTCCATCTGGTGCAACTCTTTGATCACAATAAGCACAAATCTTTATTTCATAAGAATTTGATTTTAATGTTTCTTCATTTTTTCTTGACCTTTTACCATCTAAAATAGTTAATTCTTTTTCGGATAGCCCTTCTATCTTACCAATTTCTAAATTTATTTCATGGTCATTAGTTCCGTACTTATCAAAATATTTTTTTCTTAATGTTAAAAATTCTTTATCTTTTGATTCGTTTTCTGGTATCTTTACCATATTACCCATATCATGTAGTAGACAAACCCTAGTGATAGCATTTCTGTCTAATTCTTGTCCTTTCCAATTGTCTATTATCAAATTACTGCAACTTGCAACTCTTAACATATGCATTTGTAAATTTTCTGGTAAATGGTATTTATGATAAATATCTATAATATTCATTTTTGTTCTCTCCAATTTCATTATATTACTTTACTAATTTATGTTGTTCCATTGACCATGCAGGTGTGCAAGACATAGATATTTTGCAATATTCTGTATCATAATAATATTTTTCATTAGGCTCTATTAAAATAGAATCTCCTTTTGAAAATTCAATTTTTTTGTTTTCAAAATTTAATGTACCATTTCCTTCAATAACATATATTAGTTCTTTACTTATTAGATTTACACCATACCCATTATCAGGATACCTTCCAGTAATTGTTGCTATTCCTAAATCTATGTCCTTGTCCATAAATGAATACTCTAATGTTTTACACTTTTCACTATTTTTTCCCTTTAAAGCATTATCATATTTTATTACTTTCATTTGCTTTTATCCCTAATTCTTCCTTTAATTCTCTTATAGCTCCTTCAAGCACTGTTTCTCCTGCTTTAATGTGTCCTGCTCCAGAAATGTCCCAACAGTTAGGATGAGATTTTTTTGTTGCACTTCTCTTCTGTAATAAAAGTTCTTTTTTATTATTCATAATCCAAATATGTGCAGTTCTATGAAAGTTACCATCTTCGTGTGCTTGTGCCTTTTCTTTTATTTCTCCTGTTGGATTATTATTTTCATCAAATATATCTATATATTCCATAATTATTTCCTATCTTTTAAGCTTTTTATATATTTAATCATAAATTTGCTATTAATTCAATTATTTTCCAAATATTTCTTAAAGCTAGAATGTCTTAAATAAGCATAATATTTTACTTAAATACAAAAAAAGCCACCATTTCTGATAGCTCATGATTAATTCTTTTTAATAATTAATGCTAACTTTATATTTTTCATATTTGTTTCCTAAAGTTAATGTGCTTTTATTTTTTAAACATTTTGTTGGCAGTAAATACAAAGATAAATCCCCAGTTAAAACAAATAATAAATCTACATTTGTTTCTATTACTGTTTTATATGTTTTTCCACTAGTTCCACCACAACTTTTTAATGCTAGCTGATAATTTCCATATTTTGTTTTACAACCTGTTGCTTTAACTTGAACACTTTTAAAAATATTATTTTTTTCTATAATCAAATCATAATCTTGCGTGTCATTTAATGGAATAGATACAGTATATCCATTAGTCGAAAAATATGCTATTGCAATGCCTAATCCAGAATTGCCTTTTTCTTTATTAGTATTAAATTGCATAATTCTCCTTTCTTAATTAAAACTTTTGTTTGTATTTTTGTGTTTTTAAAAGCAAGCAACAATGCTTGCTTTTGGTGGGCAGGGATGGATTCGAACCATCGTACTCGTATGAGAACAGATTTCTTACTACTATAGTTTTCACTACCATTTTTCATGTTTGTAGTCTGGACTTGCTCTTTATCTTATATAATAAGATACTAGGTATAAAGTCTCTACACTCAAAATTTTAAGCTTTTTAAAATTTTTAGCTCGGGATTATCATCAGCTTTTAATTACTGTTAAGACTTCCCCGAATTAGCCTAGTTATTCACCATATGATTACTCATATGGGCTGCAATTTCTGATTTTTTGATTTTAAAATCAAAGTCTACAGTCTGCCGCCTTTAGCCACTCGGCCACCTACCCATGTATTAAATTATTATTAAATACTTAAGTAAAATATAATTATTTTACTTAAGTATTTATGGTGCGCCATCAAGGATTCGAACCTTGGACCCACCGGTTATGAGCCGGTTGCTCTGACCAACTGAGCTAATGGCGCATTTGCAATGCGACTTTAAGTATAAAACATTTTATAAAAAAAGTCAATACTTGTACTTAATTTTTTTAATATATATGTCTAAATTATTAGTATTTATACATAAAATAACCGTCACTTAAAAAATTTATTCAAGCGACGGTTTAACTTTAATTAAATAAATTTTAGTTTTGACCTTGTTCTCCTCTACCTTCTGGAAGTGCTGGTACTTGTAAAACTACTTTTATCTTGAAAGCATAAACAATTGCTCTAACTATTTTTGTATTTTTTATTCTTTGCCATAATGATGGTTTTACTTCTACTCTTGTTTGTTCGAAATATTTTTTATCTTCAGCAGCTGCTGTTTCTTCTATTTGTGCTACTTGTTCTTCTTCATCTTCTTGTGGAGTAGGAATTAATTTTAAGGCATCTGCTACTTCAATTCCTATATAACTTAATGCTTTAGATCTGTCTTCTATTCTTTCCATATCTATTTCTATATGTAAATTTGATTCTAAGTTTGCAATTCTTGCATTAATTAGTTTAATAGCATCTTGATAATTTTGTGATTTTTCAGACTTTGTTCTTCCTATTAAGCCTAATGTATCTATAATATCTTCTGGGAAATCACCAGAAACATCTTTTACAGCTTGTTTCCAGTTTTCTTCTTTGTTTTGAACTGTATCTAAAGTATCTCTTAATTCTGCTGCTAAAGAGATATTCTTTTCTCTTTGGCGAATTAGTTCCTCTATTTTTTTTGTATTTTCTTCAAATTGATTTGTTGCATATTCAACTAATGCATATGCTGCTTTATATACACTCTTAGGGAAATTTTTCTTTTTTGGGTATTCAATTAAATATGTTTTAATTGATTCTATTAAGTCTTTAAAATAAGCATCTTCTTCTAATTGAATAATCTGCTTTTTACTATTTGGATTAATTAATTTTTGTACTTTATCAATATTTGATAATATTTTTTCTTCCGTGATAACCATTCTCACGTTTACTATGCCAGATCTAGACATTGTAAACCTTCCCTCCTTTATCCTATGTTACATTTTCCTCTACATTTCGATATAATTATACAACTATTGCTTGAAAATCACAATAGGATTTCTGTTTTTTTATTTTACATTTCTGTAACAATTTTATTACAACATTTTTACGAAGTCAAGATTATTTTGTAATAAATTGTTGTAATTATAATTTTAAGGCTGTGATTCCTATTTTTTACTTAATTCAGCATATCTTTTTATTTTCATAGTTGTAGTTTTTTCAAATTCATCATATTTAATTTCTAAGTTTTTTACAGCTTTATATGATTCTAACTTTTTATTTACTTCTTTAATTTTTCCCCAAATAATATCTTTTATTTGCTCTTCTGTTAAGTTTTCTCCATATTTTTCTGCTAGTTCTTCTTTATTTGGTATTACTCTTGCAGAAATAATTAATTCTTTGTTTCTTTTATCATCTGGATCTTCTTTTCCATATACCATACATTCTTTAATTTCTGTAATTTGTGCTAATAAAAGTTCTATCTCTTCCGGGTAAATATTTTTACCATTTTGTGTTACTATTACATTTTTACTTCTACCAGTAATATATAAAAATCCATCTTTATCTAAATAGCCAACATCTCCGGAATGGAACCATCTTTCTCCATCTATATTTTCTATTACTTCATTTGTTGCTTTTTCATCTTCATAATATCCAAGCATTAAAGTAGGGCTTTTAATAAGTACCTCTCCTTCTCCATTTTCATTTGGAGATTCTATTTTAAGCTTTGCTGTAAAAACTGCTTTACCTGCTGAACCTACTTTTGGCTGAAATTCTGGTGTTAAAGCTGCTATTGGAGCTGTTTCTGTTAGTCCATAGCCTTGTAAAAATGCTATTCCTATATCTTCTACCCATTTACCAATTTTAGCATCTATAGGAGCTGCAGCAGATACAATTATTCTTAATTTTCCACCTAAATTTTCATGAATTTCTGCAAATACTTTACGTTTAATATCTACTCCAACTACTTTTAGCGCATTTGTTACATGTATCATAGAATTTACTAAACCATCTTTTTTGCTTTTTTTGATATTAGCATTTATTTTTTTGTACAAGCTTTCAATTAAAAGTGGAACTGCAAGCATACAGCTTGGTTTTGCTTCTTGTAAGTTTGGTACAATATATTTTAACCCTTGGCAAACAGCTATAGATGATCCACATGCCATTGGCAATAAAAATCCAATAGTAGATTCGTAAGTATGATGAAGTGGTAATACTGAAAAGAATCTGTCTTCTGGATATAATTTAACATAAGCAGATACAGCATTTATGTTTTCTGCTAAGTTTCTACTAGATAGCATAACACCCTTTGCACTAGAAGTTGTTCCAGATGTAAATAATAGTACTTTAAATTCATCAGGAATAATTTGTGTATTAATATAAGAATCATCTCCATTTTCTACTAATACTCTTCCTTCTTCTATTAAATACTGCATTCCAACGTTTTGATCATTAAATCCATCTTTAGAATACATTTTTATAAAGTATTTTACACTTTTAATATTTGGTAAAACTTTTTTTATAGAATCTTCCTTCTTTTCTGAATAAATTATTACATCTGCTTTTGATCTATTTATTACATTTTCTAGTTCATTATCTGGAAGTTCTTTATCTGTTGGGACAGCAATTCCATTTCCGCAAAGAAGTGCCATATATGAAACATACCAATGATATGTTGTTTCACTTACTATCAAAATTCTAGGATTTTCTGGTAAGTTTAATTTTCTCATTAAAGCAGTTCCAAAGCTTATAACATCTTTTCCAAACTGTTCATAGCTTATTTGAGTATATTTTCCTTTTGAATCGAATTTTTCCAAAATAAACTCTTTATTTGCATAATCTTTTATTGATTTTTCAAATATTTCTTTCATAGTAGTATATGAAGTAGGTGTATAATTTTTTGTTTCTTTTTTGCTGTTTTCTTCTTGCGCTTTTTGAATAGAATCATAATTAACATTTACCTCATCAATTTGTGATAATTCTTTCATTTTAAATTTTGGAAATTTAAAATTTGGAACTTTAAAATCTCCTAATCCTCTCATTTATTAACACTCCTTTTAAATATTAATTTTTTAATTTTTTTATAAATGTTTTTTCAATTTCTCTATATAATGTTGGAACATCTATTTCTTCATTATGATGTCTCATTTTATATATTAAACTTGAGCAAGTAAATCCAAAAATACCAGAGGCAATTACATTTGAATCTCCTTCTACTATTTCACCCTTTTTTATTCCTTCTTTTACTATTTCTTCTATCATTTGTATATAATCAAATACATAACCTTTACACATTTGGCTTCTAGGGTCTGTTCCCCAAATTTGACTTAATATAATTGTCATAAAGCTTTCATATTTTACTAAGATTTTTATTTGTATTAAAATAATTGCTCTTATTTTATCTAAAGAATTATCTAATTTAGCGGTTTTTATAGCAATACTGTTTTTTAATAATTTTACTCCTTCTTCTATTAAAAAATTAAAAATTTCTTCTTTGCTAGAAAAATGATAATACAATGTTCCTTTTGCCACGCCTACAGTTGCTGTAATTTCTTCAATACTTGTAGCATCATAGCCCTTTTCTGCAAATAGCTTCATAGAAGTTTCAAATATTTTTCTTTTTGTTTTATTCATAAATTTCACCTTTATTTATATACTAATTATAAATTTTAATGCTATAAACACAATAGTATTATATAATTTTATATTATTTTATGCAAGAAGTAGAATTAAATCTGACTTATCGTTCGAATAGGGACAGTCCCTTTTTCCCCAAAAAGGGAAAAAGGGACTGTCCCTGATTTAAAATTATCTTCTTTTTTTAGCATCTAGAACATCTAAATTATCTAGTGCTTTTCCAGTTCCTAGAGCAACACATGAAATTGCGTCTTGGGCTATCATAACATTAATTCCGGTTTTTTCTTGCAAAAGTTTATCTAAACCATCTATTAAGCTTCCTCCGCCTGTCATGTAAATTCCTCTATCGCTAATATCTGCTGCAAGTTCTGGTGGTGTTTTTTCTAAGACACTATGTACAGCATCTATTACCATCATAGCAGGTTCAGTTAAAGCTTCTAGCATTTCGCTAGAATGAACTGTTATTGTTTTTGGAAGTCCTGTTGCTAAATCTCTTCCCCTAATGTCCATTTCCATGTCTTGAATTTTTGGATAAACACATCCAATATTTATTTTTAAATCTTCTGCTGTTCTTTCTCCAATTATAACATTATATTTCTTTTTTATATATTTAACTATTGCTTCATCAAATTTATCTCCAGCAACTTTTAAAGATGAACTTACTACTGAACCTCCTAATGAGATTACTGCAATATCAGTAGTTCCACCACCTATATCTACTACCATATTTCCACATGGTCTAGATATATCTATTCCTGCTCCAATTGCTGCTGCAATTGGTTCTTCTATTAAGTATACTTTTCTTGCTCCTGCTTGAGATGCAGCATCAATTACTGCTTTTTTTTCTACTTCTGTAACTTTTGATGGAATGCAAATCATAATTCTTGGAGCAAATATAAATTTTCCACAAACTCTATTAATGAAATATTTAAGCATTTTTTCTGTAACAGTATAACTAGAAATAACTCCATCTCTTAAAGGTCTTGTTGCTACAATGTTTCCTGGAGTTCTTCCAAGCATTCTTCTTGCTTCTTTTCCAACTGCAAGTACTTCTCCTGTATTATTATCTACTGCAACAACCGAAGGCTCTCTTAATACAATTCCTTTGCCTTTTACATAAGCAATAACAGTAGCTGTACCTAAATCAATGCCTATATCTTGTCCATACTTAAACATTTCCATCTTCCTTTCAGAAATATTTTGTTTCAATATTATTACAAATATGTTACAATTATATTACAACTTGTATAAAATATCAATTGATTTTTTTATTTTTTTGTAATTTTTATACACAAAAATAGAATAGGTAGTTCCTATTCTATTTTTACCATTTTTTATGTAATTTATACTATTTTAAAAATTAAAATACCACATACAATGCTAAAATTTTTCCTATTAAGCCTACTGTTGTAATAACTGGACTTATTTCTAATTCTTCTGCAGTAGCATTTTTAGCTTGGTCTTCTTCTACTACATTTATTTTTACTGATGATACATCTGAATAGCGAAAACCTAATTCATAGTTTTTTTCTTCATCTTTTTCTAGTTTATCTATTTTAATATATTTTGTTCCAACATTAACATCCCTTGGGGTATAAAAGTCGAATTTTATATATTTATTTACCAATTCTTCTTCTGTATTGTTTTTAATAGTACCCTTTACATTTCCACTAGCCTTTGAGCTTTCAGCTAATGATACCGTTATTTCTGGGCTTGTAGTTTGTATTTCATAACTTTCCATTGGTTTAAATGATGATTTTGTATATAAAAATATCATTATATCTGAAAAGATAAAAAATGCAATAAATATTAAGAAATAACATAAAAATACTTTGATTCTAGGTCTACTATTATACATCCATATATCCATGTATGGCATATATATTCCCCCTTGTTTTTAGTTATATCTTTCTAAATACCCCTGCTACTTTTCCAAGTATTTCACAATTTGGAACAATAATTGGTTCCATAGTACTGTTTTGAGGTTGTAATCTTATGTGATCTTTTTCTTTATAAAATGTTTTAACTGTTGCTTCTTCTCCAATTAATGCAACAACAATTTCTCCATTATTAGCTGTATTTTGCTTTTTTACTAAAATATAGTCTCCATTTAAAATACCTGCTTCTATCATACTTTCTCCACGAACAGTAAGCATAAAGCTTTCACTATTTCCAACAAAATCTATTGGAATTGGGAAAGTATCTGTAATGTTTTCTACTGCTAAAATTGGCTCTCCAGCTGTAATTTTACCAATAACAGGAACTTCTACCATTTCTTTTCCTGTATAATAATTTTTGCTTTCTTGTTTTTTATTAATTGGTTCTCCATTTCCGCCTTTTAATAAGCGTAATGTTCTACCCTTTTGATCTTCTTTTTTAATGTAACCTTTTTCTGAAAGTTTAGCTAAATACCCATGAACTGTAGCTGTTGATTTTAGTCCAACTGCTTTTCCTATTTCTCTAACAGATGGTGCATAGCCTTTTTCTTCTACTTGTTTTTCAATAAATTTTAAAATTGCTTTTTCTCTTTTATTAATTGACATTGGATCTTTTTTTCTAGCCAAAATACATTCCCCCTTATTTTATATTTTTACAATGGTTTTTGTTACATTTTTTGTTATGGAAAATACAACCATTTTTAATTCCTATAATATAATATCATACAAACAAAAAAATGTCAAACAAATATTTGACATTTTTTTGTTTTGTTTTTATTAATCATTAAAGTTGAGCAGTTAGTGTGTATCTTTTAAATAATTTTTTCTTTCAAATTGATATATAGGTACTAAATTTCTTTTGTGTTTAGATGCATTAAATTTTTTTATAATCTCGTTTTTTGCATTTTCATTATCTGTATTTCCTGTTTCTATTACTTCTGAAATTTGTTTATAAGTTATTCCCATTTTTTCTTCATCTGTTTGTCCACCTAGTCCATCATTTGGAGCTTTCTTTAAAATTCTTTCTGGCACACCTAACATTTTTCCAATTTCTAAAACTTCATCTACTGTAAAATTTCCAATTGGATTAAAATCTGAACTGTTATCTCCCCACTTTGTAGTATAGCCAACCATTGCTTCACACAAATTTCCCGTTCCAATTACTAAATAATTTAAGGTTTGTGCTATTGAGTATAAAGCAACCATTCTTAATCTAGGCTTCATATTAATAGTAGATTCTTTAGATAATTGTGTATTTAATCTTTTAGTTATTTCATCTGCCATTTTATTATAGGTATTAGTTAAATCTATATTTAGTAATTTTACATCAAAAGCTTTTGATACTAGCTGTGCATCTTCTAAATCACTATTTGCTGAATGGCAAGGCATAAATACAGAAATTACATTTTCCTTTCCAATTGCTTTTACTGCCATTGCAAGAACTGTAGCTGAGTCTTTTCCACCGCTGTTACCTATTACAATTCCTTTTGCTCCTGAATTTTGAACATAATTTTTTATCCATTTAATTGCATTTTCCATTTCTTCTTGTAATTTATTTTTCTCTAACATATTAGGCTCTCCTTTTTAATATTATTACTTTTAGACCTTAATATTAATTATTAAAATTTTTAGTTATATAGCAAATTACTATATTATTAATTATCAAATTATTATAGATTATTTGTATAATTTATTTTTCTCTATATAAGAAATTACTTCTTCTGGTGCTAAGTATTTAATGCTTTTACCATTTTTTATACTTTCGCGGACAAATGTAGAGCTTAAATTAGTTTTAATTTTGTTTTCTACTTTAATAAAAGCTTGCTCATGCTTTTTTAAAAATTTATTGTTTTGTATAATCTCTTCTATATTATCTTCTGCCCTTTGTAATACATATATTTTAAAATTTTGAACTAACTTTTCTGGAGTTTTCCATGTATCAATTTGTTTTAAATTATCACTTCCTATTATAAATGCTATCTCATATTCTAAATACTCTTTTTGAAGTTTCGTTAATGTTTCTATAGTATATAATGGTCTACTACTTTCTATTTCTAGTTTAGATACTTCAAATTTTTCATTTTTATTGCAAACTAATTTAAGCATTTCATATCTATGCATATTGCTTATTAAATCTGCTTTTTGGTATTTACTATTAACTGGCATAAATAATATTTTTTCAATTTCACTATATTCATTTATTATTTGCTGTGCTAGTAGAAAATGTGAATTAAGTGGCGGATTAAAACTTCCACCAAACATTACAATTTGCTTTTTAGGTAGATTTTCTTTCATTACTATCACATCCTATTTTTATTATTGCTACATGATTACATACTAATAATTTTGTATGTAATAAGTATAACATAATATCTAATTTTAATCTATAAGATTTTAAATAATACAAGCACATAATTGTGAATAATTAATATTTTGAACAAAATAAGAGGGTGTCCTAAATTAACTTTCTACTTTAAAGTAGTAGTTCATTTAGGACACCCTCTTGTTTTATTAAATTTCACTTAATTATATTTAAGCTGTTTCGCTTTTTTTAGTTGTTGTTTGCCTTTTTGTTTTTACTGTTTTTTGAGCTGGTACTTCTCTGTTGTTGTTAATAATAATATTAGGTGCTTCACCATTTTGAGCAGTTGCTTTTGTAATAATACATTTTTCTATCTTTGGATTAGAAGGTATTTCAAACATAATGTCTCTCATAATATCTTCTATAATAGAACGCAATCCTCTTGCTCCTGTTTTTCTTTCTATTGCTTTATCTACAATTTCTTCTAAAGCTTCTTTTTCAAATTCTAGTTCTACATTGTCTAGCTTAAATAGTTTTTGATATTGTTTTACTAAAGCATTTTTTGGCTTTGTTACAATATCTATTAAAGCATTTCTATCTAATTCTTGTAATGTGGCTATAATTGGAAGTCTTCCAACAAATTCTGGTATTAAACCAAATTTTAATAAATCCTGTGGTAGTAATTCTTCAAATACTTTATATTTGTTAATGTCTTTATTACTTTCTATTTCAGCGCCAAAGCCTATTGATTTTTTTCCAATTCTATCTTTTACGATTTTCTCTAGACCTTCAAATGCTCCGCCACAAATAAATAAAATATTTTCTGTATTAATTTGTATAAATTCTTGATGTGGATGTTTTCTTCCACCTTGTGGTGGTACAGAAGCTACTGTTCCTTCTACAATTTTAAGTAATGCTTGTTGTACACCTTCTCCACTAACATCTCTTGTAATAGATGGATTTTCAGACTTTCTTGATATTTTATCTATTTCATCTATATATATAATTCCTTTTTCTGCTTTTTCTACATCATAGTCTGCTGCTTGAATTAATTTTAATAAAATATTTTCAACATCTTCTCCTACATAACCTGCTTCTGTTAATGTAGTAGCATCTGCTATTGCAAAAGGTACTTGCAAAATTCTAGCTAAAGTTTGTGCTAGTAATGTTTTTCCACAACCTGTTGGTCCTAATAATAAAACATTACTTTTTTGTATTTCTACATCATCTTCGTCATTGTTTTTATTATTAATTCTTTTATAATGATTATACACTGCAACAGATAGAGTTTTTTTAGCTTCTTCTTGACCTATTACATATGAATCTAATATTTGTTTAATTTCTGCTGGAGTAGGCAACTTTTCTTCTGTTTTAGTTGTGTACGTAATTTGCGTATCCTCATAAAGTTCATCTTCTAAAATATTATTACATACTTTAATACATTCATCACAAATATATACTCCTGGGCCTGCTACTATTCTATTAACTGCTTCTTGAGATTTTCCACAAAAAGAGCATTTTACACCCTTTAATTTATTATTTGCCATTAATTATACTCCTATCTCTATTATAATTTTTAATTTGAAAAAGAATTGTCATTTAGCTAGGAAAACAAGTTTGAAATCAATGAGGTGTGCTTTTTGCACTAATTTGATTTCAAATGAAATTTGACAACGCCAAAGGGCAATTATTTTGCAAATTTAGGCTCTTTTTTCCATAATGCCATCTATTAGACCATATTTAAGTGCTTCTTCTGCTGTCATGTAATTGTCTCTTTCAGTATCATGATTAATTACTTCTAATGGTTGACCTGTTCTTTCACTTAAGAACTTATTTAATTTTTCTCTTGTTTTTACCATATGATCTGCATGAATTTTAATTTCTGTTGTTTGACCTGCAATACCATTACCACCTATTAATGGTTGATGAATCAAAATTTCTGCATTTGGTGTAGCAAATCTTTTTCCTTTTTCGCCTGCTGCTAAAAGTACAGCGCCCATACTAGCTGCCATTCCAACACAAATTGTAGATACTGGACATTTAATATAATTCATTGTGTCTACAATTCCCATTCCGTCTGTAATAGAACCTCCTGGGCTATTAATATATAAATGAATTTCTTTGTCTGGGTCTTCTGACTCTAAAAATAGTAATTGTGCAATAACTAAGCTAGCAGATGTTGGATTAACATCTTCACCTAAAAAGATAATTCTATCTTTTAATAGTCTTGAAAAAATATCATATGATCTTTCTCCTTTTGCAGTTTGTTCAATAACATAAGGAACTAAACTATTTTGTTCTTTCATTCATATACCTCCATATTTGCTATTTTATTTTTATTCACAATATTTAAAATTGTGATTAATTTAAATTTATTATTCACAGCTAATTATACATTAGGCTGTAAATTGTAACAATTTAAAAATACTTGTAAGATAAATATTATTTTTTTAATTTAGCGTTATCTATAACAAATTGAATAGCTTTTTCAACTTTCATATTTTCTGTTACATAATCTTTTAAATATGTATTTTTCAAAGCATCTTCTTCTTTTTGTCCATAGCCTTTAGCTGTTTCTTTTAATTTTTCTTCAACTTCTTTTTCATCTGGTTTAATATCTTCGGCTTTAATAATAGCTTCTATTACTAATCTAGATTTTACTGTTTTTTCTGCTTGTTCTTTCATTTCATCTCTTACTACAGTTTCTGGTTTTCCAGATAGTTTATAATATTGTTCAAGTGTTACCCCTTGATATTGTAATCTTTGTTCTAAGTCTTTTATCATATTATCTATTTCAGTGTCTATCATTCCAGATGGAATATCTAATTCTACATTATTGCAAACAGCTTCAATTGCTTTGTTTTCTGTTTCGTATTTTGCTCTTTCTTCATTTTGTTTTTGAAGTTTTTCTTTAATACTATTTTTTAATTCTTGTAAAGTATCAAATTCGCTAACGTCTTTTGCAAATTCGTCATCTAAAGTTGGAAGTTCTTTTTTCTTAATTTCATGTAACTTTACTTTAAATGTAGCTGGTTTTCCTGCTAAGTCTTTAGAGAAATAGTCTTCTGGGAAAGTAACTTTAATGTCTCTTTCTTCTTCAACATTCATTCCTATAATTTGGTCTTCAAATCCTGGAATAAATGTATTACTTCCTATTTCTAATTCATGTTTTTCAGCTTTTCCACCTTCGAAAGCTGTACCTTCAATGTAGCCTTCAAAGTCAATAACTGCAATGTCTCCTTTTTCTACTGGTCTATTATCAACTGTAATTAATCTTGCATTATGTTCTGCCATATGTCCTAGTTCATGTTCTACATCATGGTCAGATACATTATACTCTATTTTTTCAATTTCTATACCTTTATATTTTCCTAATTTTACTTCTGGTTTTATTTGTACTACAGCTGTGAAAACTAAATTTTTTCCTTTTCCAATTTGAGTAATATCAATATTTGGTTTACTTACTGCTTCTATATTATTATCTTTAATGGCAGAATCATAAATTTCTGGTACTAATTCATTAAATGTATCTTCATAAAAAATTTCGCTACCATATTGTCTTTCTACCATGTTCATTGGTGCTTTTCCTTTTCTAAATCCATGAATTGTAAAGTATTTTGCTGTTTTTGCATATACTTTTTTCATAGCTTCATCAAATTTTTCTGCTTCTATTTCAAAGCTTAATTTTACTTCGTTTTTGTTTTCTGTGTTTTCTACTTTTACGCTCATTTTTTCAAATCCTTTCTATTTACTAATATTTAGCTTTTATATTATACCACAAATTTTACATATTGCAAGTCCTAATTGTTGTTAAAATTATTGGTGATTTATAATTACATTAAAGCTTAAATAGTACTATTCTTCGCAGTTTTGAAAGGTCCCGTTCTGACTTTTCTTCTTTGAAGCAACTTTTGCAACGGGTAATTTGAAAAACAAGAAAACTAGTACTATTTAAGCGGGTTAATATAAAAACATTAACTAGATTTTAAGTAAATTAAAATCTAAATAATCTGCACTAATTAGTTTTAATTCTATACCATTTACATTTCCTTCTACTGCATCTTTATGTGATGTTCCATGTAAATGTCCATAATAACATTTTCTTACATTATACTTTTCCATAATATTAATAAAATTCATATTAATTTTTTGAGATAAGCAAGTCCATGTAATTGGAGGATAATGCATAAAAACTATTATTTCTTTATCCTCTCCATATTTTTTTATGCCATCTTCAATAGAGAGTTTTAGTCTTATTTCCTCTCTATTTAGCATTTTTTTATCATTGTCTTCTAATAAATTCCAGCCTCGTGTTCCTACTATTATTTTGTTTTCTATTAGATAGCTATTATTGTATAAAAAGTCTATGTTCTCAAAGTGTTTTTCCTGTAAATATTTTTTCATATTTGTAATAGTTGTCCACCAATAATCATGATTGCCTTTTAGCAATATTTTTTTTCCGTGGCAGTTCATTTAAATATTCAAAGTCTTTATATGTATCTTCTAAATAAGTAGCCCACGAAAAATCACCTGGTAATATAACAGTATCATCAGGCTTTACAATATTTTTCCAATTTGCTTTTATTTTTTCTTCATGATTTGTCCAGTTTTCGCCAAAAATATTCATTGGCTTTGGCTGTGCAAATGAAAGATGTAAATCTGCAATTACATATATTGCCAAGTTTTTCACCTACTTTAGTGTTACAATTTACAGCCTTAAAATTATCTGCCACGCGCCCAAAGTTTAATATATGTTTTTTCTAGTTCTAAAGCACGAAAAAACATATATTAAGAAGCAAGTGGCTGCTCTAAAATTTAATTAGCTATGAATAGTAACTAATTAGTTATTAATCATTAATTTTTAAGTTTGGTACTGCATTTAAACTTAAATCTGCAGTTTTACCTTGTAAGTATTGATAATAGCCACTTGAAGCTATCATAGCAGCATTATCTGTACATAACACCGGTTCTGGATAATAAGTTTTATAACCTTTATTTTGTAATTTTAAGAATTCGCTTCTTATATATGAATTACTTGAAACTCCACCGGCTAATGCAATTTTATTTATATTTAAAATTTTAGCAGCTTTTAAAGTATTTTCTATTAATTCTTCTGTAACTATTTTTTCAAAGCTACTACATAAATCTGCTTTATTTATTTCTGGATTTTTATGATGTAAGTTAATTACTGCTGTTTTTATTCCGCTAAAGCTAAAGTCTAAATTGTCAAATTTTGTTTTTGGAAGTTCTATATTTGGACTTCCTTCTTTAGCAAGTTTATCTACTTTTGGTCCACCCGGATACCCAAGTCCTATTACTCTTGCTACCTTGTCAAATGCTTCTCCTACTGCATCGTCTCTAGTTTTACCTAAAATTTCAAAGTCTGTGTATGTTTTTATATGTACTAAGTGGGTATGTCCACCAGAAATAACTAAGCATAAAAATGGAGGTTCTAATTCTTTATGTGAAATATAATTTGCTGCAATATGTCCATGTATATGGTTTGTGGGAATTAATGGCTTGTTTAAGGCATAGCTTAATGCTTTGGCATAAGATACACCTACAAGAAGAGCACCTACTAATCCTGGACCATAAGTACAGCTAATTATATCTATTTGCTCCATAGTTATTCCTGCTTTTTTTATTGATTCTTGTACTACTTTTGAAATTGCATCTACATGATTTCTAGATGCAATTTCTGGTACTACTCCTCCAAATTGTTCATGAATATCAATTTGAGAGTGTATAACATTAGAAAGAACTTCTCTACCATTTTTTACTATGGCGCTAGATGTTTCATCACAGCTTGATTCAATTCCTAAAGTATATATATCTTTCATTTTTATTTCCTTTATAATAATTTAGTTTATAAATTTTTAATTTTATTGTTTATTTAGTATTTTAATATTTATAAGATTTTCTTTATATAAATAGCGAAAATGCACTGCCAATTAGGCTCATTATTCCATTTGTAATTAAATTTATTATTGGAGAAATAATCATACTTGAAATTGGTGTAATCCATATAATTATAAATATTATATAAAATAATTGTGTATGTTCTTCAAACCATCTTTTTGCATTATATGATAAAAATGCCATTAATATTTTTGAACCATCTAATGGTGGTAATGGTATTAAATTAAATACACCTAACCCCACATTTACTATTACTGTGTAAAATAGCATTTGCGTTATAATTTTGCCTACAGTTGTTCCAAATGCAAATGCCTCTCCAAAAGTTGATAATGCATAAAATATAATTGTAAATATGATTGCTAGTATAAAGTTCATAAGTGGTCCTGCAACGGCAACTATTGCTTCACCTGTTCTTGCAGAAATTTTCCTTGTAAAATTGTTTGGATTAATTTCTACCGGTTTTCCCCATCCAATATGTGCAAATATTAGCATAATTACACCAAATGGATCTAAATGTGATAGTGGATTTAAGTTTAATCTGCCTTGATTTCTAGGAGTATCATCTCCTAATTTATCTGCTGCAAAAGCATGTGCATATTCATGAAAGCTTATTGCTATTAATACTCCTGGGATTGATATTAATAAATCCAATAAGTTAAATCCGCCACTAATAATGCTTGTTAAAGCAATAATTGCTAATATAATATATAAATATCTACTGTCAAAATACATATACACATTTCTCCTTTGAAATTTATGATTAATTAAATTTATTTTATATGTATAAATTATTTAATTAATGTATATTTTTTATTATATTTCTATTGTTCCATTTTCTTCATTAACTTTTTTGTCTTTATTCATATTTTGCAAAAATGGATGATTAGGATTTCCAATAATTTGTACAGAATATTCTTCTCTTTCTTCAATACCAAGCATTTCTAAAATATGTAAAACATTATTATATATTGCTTTAGCATAACTAATATTTCCATTGTACAAACCTGGAACATAACTTCCCATATTTTTATCCTTTCAATATTTTTATATTCTATGCTAGTGGTTTCATAGTTGGGAATAGTAAAACATCTCTTATAGAAGGAGCATCTGTTAAAAGCATAACTAATCTGTCAATTCCAATTCCTAAACCTCCAGTAGGTGGCATACCATATTCTAGAGCTGTTACAAAGTCTTCATCCATCATATTAGCTTCTTCATCTCCTGCTTCTCTAGCTTCTACTTGTTTTTTAAATCTTTCATATTGATCAATAGGATCATTTAATTCTGAATAAGCATTTGCATATTCTCTACCACCAATAAATAGCTCAAATCTTTCTGTTAAGCGTTTATCTGATGGTTTTCTTTTTGTAAGTGGAGATACTTCTACTGGGTAGTCACATACAAAAGTTGGTTGTATTAAAGTTTCTTCAACTTTAGCTTCAAATACTTGGCTTATAATGTCTCCTCTTGTTAGTTTTAATTCATCTAATTCAACATTTAAGTCTTTTGCTACTTTTTGTGCTTCTTCATCTGTTTCTATTTTATTAAAGTCTACACCTGTTACTTCTTTTATAGCGTCTATCATAGATATTCTTTTCCAGCCAGGTGTTAAGTCTATTTCTGTTCCTTGATAGGTTATTTTAGTTGTTCCTAAAACATTTTGTGCTGCTTTTGATATTATTTCTTCTGTAATATCCATCATGTCATGATAGTCTTGATATGCTGCATATAATTCTATACTTGTAAATTCTGGATTATGTTTAATGTCCATTCCTTCATTTCTAAACATTCTACCCATTTCATATACTTTATCAAATCCACCAACAATTAATCTTTTTAAATATAATTCATTAGCAATTCTTAAATACATATCTATATCTAATGTATTATGATGTGTAATAAATGGTCTAGCTGTAGCTCCACCTGCTATTGTATTTAAAATAGGTGTTTCTACTTCTAAATAACCTTTTTCATCTAACACATTTTTTACTTCTTTTAAAATTTGAACTCTCTTTTTGAAAGTTTCTTTTACTTCAGGATTTACTATTAAGTCTACATATCTTTGGCGATAACGCAAATCTGTATCTTTTAATCCATGAAATTTTTCTGGAAGTGGTCTTAAAGATTTTGATAGTAAAGTTACTTCTTTTGCATGAATTGAAATTTCTCCTGTTTTAGTTTTAAATACAAATCCAGTAATTCCAATAATATCTCCTATATCATCTTCTTTAAATTGTTTATAGCTTTCTTCTCCTAATTCATTTATGCTAACATAGCTTTGAATTTTGCCTTGCTCATCTTGAATATGACAAAAAGAGGCTTTGCCCATGATACGTTTTGCCATCATTCTACCTGCAATAGTAACATCTTTACCTTCTAAAGAATCATAATTATCTTTAATTTGTTTACTATTGTGTGTTGTTACAAATTTTGTAATTTCAAATGGATTTTTTCCTTCTTCTTGAAGTTTTGCTAATTTTTCTCTTCTAACTTTCATTAATTGATTTATATCTAATTCTTGCTCCTCATTATTACTTTGGTTTTGTTCCATAAGCAATACCTCCCTATTTCGTTTTATTTAATGCTATTATTATACCCTATAACTTGGAATATGTAAATAAAAAATAAGCAAAAAAATGAGAAGAGCAAATGCTCTTCCCATTTTTGAGTTTACATGAAATCACCACTTTTATAGATTGTTTTTTGCGTGCAAGTTATTCTTGTACTTCAGTTTGAACTTCTTCCACTTCAGTTTGGATTTCTTCCTCTTCGGCTTGAATCTCTTCGTAGTCTGCAAACTGAGAACTTGTACCAAAGTAAGTAGTTGCATAGTGGACGTCTTTTCCTGTGTCCCAATAAGGTGTACCTTGTTTTTTACTTGATTGCCACACCAAATTTCTTGGACCAATAGGACCATTACGAAGTATTATTTCAGCTACTATGTAGCATTCGTCTACACTTCCTTTTACCCTTTCTGTAAGATCAAATGCCCACTTAGTACTATATTGCCCTCTATGATGAACTACATCATAAATGCTTTTATCGCCTTCGAATTCAACTTCTCGCCTATGCAGTACAGTTGAGCCGGTAAGCATGTAAGTTTTCATAGCCTTTTTATAAGGCTGAGTGCTAATGTATCCGCCGACTTCTCTAAATATTAAGTTGCCAAGTCCAATTATGAGTTCTTTAGTAAGAGGCTCATATTGTTCAACCCAAATTGCGTCTCCATTTCTGCTTGCAGATAAATCCCAATTAGGATCATGCCCTTCTTCAACATAAAGATCATATAGGATTTCCTCTAATTCTTTGTTAGAAGAATCATAATCCTCAGTTTCATCTGCTTGTTGAGATTCATATTCATTAGGTTGGCTAGGGTCTTGGCTTTCAGTCTGCTTTCCTTGTTCTTGCGTGGTGTCGGTACTATTTGCTGTTGGTTCTTTTGCAGGCTCTTGCTCTGATGTATCATCATTGCTATTGATTATTGCATCAGATTCGGGTTGATTTTCAGTTTTTGTTGGTAAGGTCTGTTCTCCAATTTTTTCAGAAATGTAAATACTCTGAATTATTACCTTATCTTCTACCAATATAGAGTCAGACTCTTTTGACTCATTGTTTGAGTTTTTGATAGAGCTGGTGTCGTTATTAATAGAAGTATCCAAAGAAGCATCCAGAGAAGCATCCGGCATATCAAGACTTGCCATATTGCTTTTTGCTATATCATTGGTTAAAAGATTAAACTGTTCTTTTGCTTCTTCAAGATTAGAAGGTTCATACTGATCCTGAGCACATTCCTCCATAGGGATTGATTCAAACCTGCTAGCTGTAGGTGCAATTGCGACAGCAAGTGATACAATACATGCTACTGCAAGTATTGCACTAGCAATGCTCTTGCGCCAGTTATTTAGCAAACTACGTTTCCGTTTGCAAGCTTTTAGATGTTTGTTTTTCTTGTTCATTTGTAAACTCCTTTTTTTCTCAGTGCTATAGCACCGATTTAATTGATAATGCATAAGCATTATTAATAATTATACCACAACTGTAAAGATTTGGCAACTCTATTCGTTGTAGTCCTTTTTGTTCTGTGCGTTGTAGATATTTTGTTCTCTAAATTTTAATGTTTTTGTATTTTTTATTTAGTAATTTTAACATGCCATTCTTAACTCTTTTGCATGTTCTTTTGCAATTTTTGTAATGTCTCCAGAAGAAATTCTAGCTATTTCTTCTATGATTTCTTCTTCTGATAATTCTTTTATATCTGTATAAGTTTTATCTCCTTGTATTTTTTTACTAATATAATAATTATAGTCTCCTTTTGCAGCAATTGAAGCAGAATGTGTAATGCATAAAACCTGCTGAGTTTTTGAAATTGCTTTTAATTTTTCTCCAACGGCTTTAGACGCTTTTCCGCTAATTCCTGTATCTATTTCATCAAAAATTAATGTAGATACTTTATCAACACTAGCTAAAACAGTTTTTATAGCTAACATTATACGAGACATTTCTCCACCAGATGCTATTTTTACAAGTGGCTTTGCTTCTTCCCCTATATTTGTACAAATAAAAAATTCTACTCTATCTAATCCATTTTGAGTAAATGAAGTTTGTTTTTCTATATTAACACTAAATTTTGCATTTGGCATTTCTAAGTTTGCTAATTCTTTATTAATATTTGTAGATAGAATTTTTGCTTTTTCTTTTCTTTCAAAAGTTATATCTTTTCCAATTGTTAGCATTTGTTCTTCTATTTTATTTAGTTTTTGCTTTAATTTTGTATTTACTTCTTCTATGTTTTGTATTTTATTTATTTCTTCCTTTACTGTAGTTTGATAGCCTAAAATTGCATCTATGCTATTTCCATATTTTCTTTTTAAAGAATATATTAGGTCAAGCCTGCTTTCAATTTCATTTTGTGAAGATTCATCAAATTCTGTTTCTTCCTTCATATATGAAATATCTCTTGCCATTTCTTGAATATCATAATAAATGCTTTTTAATTCTGATAATTTTTCTTGGTATTTACTACCACAGTCTTCTATTTTTTCTAAATTTCTAATGCAATTACTAATTCCATTAATTACATTTTCATTTAGTTCAATGTCAATATTATTTATACTACTTTGTAACTTTTCTGCATTTTGTATTTTCTTTTTTTTAATTTCTAGTTCTTCTTCTTCTCCTATTTTTAGTTTAGCAAGCTCTATTTCATTAAATTGATAATTTAATAAGTCTAACCTTCTTGCTTTTTCTTGTTCATCACCATAATTGTTTTTTAAATTTTCTTTTATGCTTAAATATTCTTTATATAATTGCATATATTCTTCTTTTTTATGAACTAAAGCTTCTCCGAGCAAATCTATCTAAATATGAAATGTGTTCTGTAGGATTTAATAAAAGCTGATTATCATGTTGACCATGAAAGTCTATTATTTGACTCATAATTTCTTTTAATTCATTAACAGTTACAAGCCTACCATTAACTTTGCATAAACTTCTACCATTTTCATGTATTTCTCTTGATACTATGATATTTTCATCAATAGCAAAACTACTTTGAGGACAATAAATATTAGCTTCTATATATGAAAATTCTTCTCCTTTTCTAATCATTTCTTTTGAAAACCTACCACCTGCAATAATATTAATAGAGTCTATAATTAAGGTTTTACCTGCACCTGTTTCTCCTGTTAAAATGTTTAGGCCCTCATTAAAATTGACAGTTAAATCATCAATAATTCCTATATTTTTGATATGTAATGTTGTTATCATAAAAACACCTTCCTATTTAATATATGCTCATATTTTATAATTTTTTTATACATTAAACTTATTTTTATGCAAAATTTTGTTTGTATGTAATTATTATATACCAAATTTTTGTTTTGTCAATTATTTTGTAAGCGCTCAGTAAAAAGGCGTACTTTAAAACCTCAAGCATTTCCTATATAATAGGTTGTTGCTTGAGGCTTATT
>CANQTQ010000023.1 GCA_947626765.1 uncultured Clostridia bacterium | reverse complement strand
TGAAAAAATTGACAAAAAAATTAAGCATTTTTAATGCTTACATCAAATTTTGTTTCATAAAAGTGTCAAACTTCCGGCTATATTTGGCGTAATGTCTGTTATAAGTAGAATTATTTACATCTTAGTTGGTATTTCTGGATTATGGGCAATAAAATTATTATTTGATAATAAATAAATTAAATAAATAACAAAAATTTTTAAAATAGTATTTATTTCAAAATAATTGAAATAAATACTATTTTATTATATAATAGACCAGTAAAACAAATAAAGGAGGAAATAAAAAATGCTTACAGCGTCAGGAGTAACAGTTAGGTTCGGAAAAAGAACTTTATTTGAAGATGTAAATATAAAATTTAATAAAGGTTGTTGCTATGGAATTATTGGAGCAAATGGTTCTGGAAAATCAACCTTTTTAAAAGTACTATCTGGAGAAATTGAACCTAGTAAAGGAGAAGTTTCAAAAGAAAAAACAGAAAGAATATCTGTATTAAAGCAAGACCACTTTGCTTATGAAAACTATTCAGTTATGGACACAGTTATAATGGGAAATAATGAGCTTTATGATATTATAAAGGAAAAAGATGAAATATATGCAAAGCCAGATTTTTCAGAAGCAGATGGAATGAGGGCTGCAAAATTAGAAGAAAGATTTGCAGAATTAGATGGTTGGAATGCGGAATCAGATGCAGCCGTTTTATTAAATGATTTAGGAATTATTCCAGAAAAACATTATGCATTAATGAGTGAATTAGAAGCAAAAGATAAAGTAAAAGTACTGTTAGCACAAGCCTTATTTGGAAATCCAGACATATTGTTATTAGATGAACCTACAAATGACTTAGATTTAAAAAGCATTAGTTGGTTAGAAGAGTTTTTAATTGATTTTGAAAATACAGTTATTGTAGTATCACATGATAGATATTTTTTAAACAAAGTATGCACACATATAGCAGATGTAGACTTTGGAAAAATTAAAGTATATCCTGGAAATTATGATTTCTGGTATGAATCAAGTCAACTTGCATTAAAGCAAATGAAAGAAGCTAATAAGAAAAAAGAAGAAAAAATTAAAGAATTGCAAGAATTTATTGCAAGATTTAGTGCAAATGCTTCAAAATCAAAACAAGCAACATCTCGTAAAAAATCACTAGAAAAAATAGAATTAGATGAAATTAAACCATCAAATAGAAAATACCCATATATAGATTTTAAGCCAGATAGAGAACCAGGAAAAGAAATTTTACAGGTTAAAAATATTTCTAAAACAATAAATGGAGAAAAAGTATTAAATAATGTAACATTTACTGTAAAAGCAGGAGATAAAATTGCATTTTTGGCAGATAATGAAAATGCAAAAACATTATTATTTCAAATTATAGCTGGAGAAGTAAAACCAGATGAGGGTGAATTAATTTGGGGAACAACAATTACTCAAAGTTATTTTCCAAAAGATAATAACTACTTATTTGAATCAGATTTATCTATTACAGACTGGCTAAGAGGGTATTCAAAAGATCCAGATGAAACCTATGTAAGAAGCTTTTTAGGTAGAATGTTATTTTCAGGAGAAGAAGCACTTAAAAAAGTAAATGTATTATCAGGTGGAGAAAAAGTAAGATGTGTTTTTTCAAAAATGATGCTTTCAGGGGCGAACTTTTTAATTTTTGATGAACCAACAAACCACTTAGATATGGAATCAATAACAGCTTTAAATGAGGGAATGATAAAATTTAAAGGTAATATGTTATTTACATCACATGACCACCAATTAATGCAAACAGTTGCAAATAGAATTATAGATTTAAAACAAAATGGTATAGTAGATAGAGAAGTAACCTACAATGAGTACTTAGGAGTAGAATAGAGTTTATAAAAAGAGAAGAATAAAAAAGTAGAGGGAAGCAAATGGAAAAACAAGAAAGAATTGCAAATAAAATAGTAGAAGAATTAAACATAAAATTATTACAAGTAACTAAAACAATAGAATTAATAGATAGTGGAAACACTATCCCTTTTATTGCGCGTTACAGAAAAGAAGTTACACGGAGGACTTTCTGATGAAACCTTAAGAGAATTTGGAGAAAGACTTACATACTTAAGAAACTTAGAAGAAAGAAAAGAAGAAGTTAAAAATTCTATTGAAGCACAAGGAAAACTAACAGATGAAATAATTAAAAATTTAGAAGAAGCAAATACATTAGCAGAAGTAGAAGATATATATAGACCATATAAACAAAAGAAAAAAACAAGAGCAACTGTAGCAAAAGCAAAAGGTTTAGAGCCACTTGCAAATATTATTTTAGAGCAAAAAGAAACAAAACCGTTAGAAGAAATAGCAAAAGATTTTGTAACAAAGAAAGAAAATATAAATGAAAATACACCAAAAGAAACAATTGTAGAAAATGTAGAAGAAGCAATAAATGGTGCAAAAGATATTATTGCAGAAATAATTTCAGATAATCCAGAATATAGGAAACAAATAAAAAGAAAATGCTATAGAGATGGCTTTATTGTAACAAAAGCTACTAAGCCAGAAGAAAAAACAGCATATAATATGTATTACGACTTTAATGAAAAAATAAATAGAATACCAAGCCATAGAATATTAGCAATTAACCGTGGAGAAAAAGAAGAATTTTTAAAAGTAAAATTAGATAAAAATGAAGAAGATATAATAAATTATATTAAAAAAGATGTTATAAAAGGCAAGACTCAATTTACCGAAATATTAGAAGAGACCATTTTAGATAGCTATCAAAGATTAATAGAGCCATCAATAGATAGAGAAATAAGGTCAGACTTAACAGAAAAAGCAGAAATTCAAGCAATTAAAGTATTTGGAAAAAATGCAAAACCTCTTTTATTAGCACCACCGCTTAAAGGCTATACTGTTATGGGTTTTGACCCTGCATATAGAACAGGTTGTAAAATAGCTATAATAGATGAAACAGGTAAGCTTTTAGATACAACTACAGTATATCCAACAGAACCACAAAATGATGTAGATGGGGCTAAAGCTAAATTAAAAGAATTAATTAAAAAATATAATGTAAATATAATTGCAATTGGAAATGGAACTGCATCACGCGAATCTGAAAGCTTTGTATCTGATATGATAAAAGAAATAAAAGAAGATGTGCATTATGCAATTGTAAGTGAAGCGGGTGCATCTGTATATTCAGCATCTAAACTTGCTACAGAAGAATACCCAGATATTAATGTATCATTAAGAGGAGCAATTTCTATTGCAAGAAGGCTTCAAGATCCACTTGCTGAACTTGTAAAAATAGATCCAAAGGCAATTGGAGTAGGTCAATATCAACATGATGTAGACCAAAAAAAATTAACAGAAAGTTTAACCGGAGTAGTAGAAGATGCGGTAAATGAAGTAGGTGTAGATGTTAACACAGCAACAACATCACTACTTTCTTATGTATCTGGAATTAATAAAACAATTGCAGGAAATATTGTAAAATATCGTGATGAAAATGGAAAAATAAAAGAAAGAAAAGAACTATTAAAAGTAGCAAAATTAGGAAAAGCTGCATTTGAGCAATGTGCAGGGTTTATTAGAATTCCAGGTGGAAAAAATCCATTAGAAATTACTGCAGTTCACCCAGAAAGCTATGAAATAGCAGAAAAATTATTAGAAAAAATAGGATATAAAACTAAAGATTTATTAGATAAAAATAAAATAAAAGAAATAAGAAACACTTTAGCAGATATTAAATTGCAAGAAACTGCAAAAGAACTACAAGTAGGAGAAATGACATTAAAAGATATTATAGAAGAATTATCAAAACCAGGAAGAGACCCAAGAGACGAAATGCCAAAACAAATTTTAAGAGCAGATGTATTAAAATTTGAAGACTTAATAGAGGGAATGGTTTTAAGCGGAACTGTTAGAAATGTAACAGATTTTGGAGCGTTTGTTGATATTGGTGTAAAACATGATGGTTTAGTACATATTTCTCAGCTAAGTAATAGCTTTGTAAAAAATCCATCAGATGTAGTTTCTGTTGGAGATATTGTTAAAGTAAAAGTTATTGGAATAGACAGCGAAAGACAAAAAGTTCAACTTTCTATGAAAGATGTATAAAAAAGAGGGATAAAACCCTCTTTTTTAACCTTTAAATTCATTTTTAATAGCTTCAATTTCATCATAGTGATTGTTTAAAATGTCTAAAAATACTTTTGCAATTTCTGGGTCAAATTGAGTTCCAGAACAATCTTCAATTTCTTCTTTTACAACATCTAAAGGCAATCCATCTCTGTAAGTTCTTTTAGAAGTCATAGCATCAAAAGTATCTGCCAAAGCTGCAATACGAGCAAAATAAGGAATATCTTCACCTTTTAATTTACCAGGATATCCTTTTCCATCAAATCTTTCATGGTGATGTTTTACAATTGGTATAATATCTTTAAATGCTTCAGCATTACACAAAATATGAGCACCTATTGATGGGTGATTTTTAATTTCAGAATATTCATCATCTGTTAACTTAGACTCTTTTAATAAAATGCTATCTGGAATTCCTATTTTTCCAATATCATGGAATAATCCGCCAATTCTTAATGTTTTTAAATCATCATCAGAAAGACCAAGATATTTTCCAATTAAAACAGAATATCTAGAGACTCTATCAGAATGACCTCTAGTATAAGGGTCTTTTGCTTCAACTGTGTATCTTAAAGTTTCAATACTGTCTAAATAAGCTTTTTCTAATTTTTCAATAGTTTCTGATAATTCACCATTTATTCTTTTAATTTCATTCATTTGTTCAATTGACTTAATACCAGATTCAATAAGAAGTAACAATTGATCAAATTTATCACTTTTTTCACAATAACCTTGAATATCTAATTTTCTAATAGTTTCAAGTGGTGGAGCTAAATCTTTATGACCAGTTAGTAATAGAATATATAATTCTTTATTAAATTTTCTAATTTCTTCTACTACTTTATCACCATGAATTGGAGTCATAATAAAGTCTAGAATCATTAAATCAAAATGCTCATTTTTTACAAGTTCTATTGCTTCTATAGGATCTGTTACGCCAGTTAAATTATAGCCAGAACGCTTTAAAAATACAGATAAAGAATCAACAATTCCTTCTTCATCATCTACTGCAATTATTTTATAACCAGAACTTTGAGCAGACTGCATATTTTTTCTCATAAATTACTTCAATCCTTTCTTGCTTGTTGTTAATTTACTTACCTAGAAAAAGGTACTTTATCTTTAGCGCAATTTTTTATTAATCGAATTATATCATAATTTGTAATTTTTTTACAATTTTTTTGTAAAAAATATAAAAAAACTAGCTATTTTTTTAAATAGCTAGTTTGAATAATATTAAACTGGTAAAACAATATTAAATTTTGTTCCTTCTCCTTTAACAGTTTCATAAGTAATATTACCATTAAAGTGAGCACGAATAGTAGAATATGACATAAATAGTCCAAGACCAGTACCATTTTTACCTTTTGTAGTAATCATTTCTTTAAATAATTTTTCTTGAACCTCTTTTGGAAGTCCCCCTGCATTATCTTTAATAGAAATAGTTATATTTTTACCACTTTGAGCTAAAATTAAGTCAATTTCCTCATTAGTTTTTCCGTTATATGCCTGAATAGCATTTGAAATCATATTATTTATAACTTGTACTAAACTATTTATATTTCCTTTTAAAGTTATATTAGGATCTGCTTCCATTTTAATATTTAAAGTAATTAAAGCATTTTTAAGTTCATGCTTCATTAAAATATCAACACGTTTCACAAGTTCATCTAAGTTAAATGAAACAGCTTGCTCTTCTGATAAAGTAACAGCTTGCCCTTTTACGGCAGTAATTACGTCTGACATATATTCTGTATAATTTTTAATTTTATCTATCCAATCATACATATCTTTTGCTATAGCATGATGATCTTCTACAGTAACCTCAGGGTCACCAACAGATGATTCATATTCTTTTGTTAAATCTGTTAGTCCTTCTGCTGCACCAGCTATAGACATAATAGGTGTTTTTAAGTTGTGTGCAATACCACCAATTAATTGTCCAAGAGAAGCTAAACGTTCTCTTTCCATAAGCATATTTTGATTTTCTTTAATAGTTTGCATATCGTGCATATGCTGAGTAATATCTTTAAATAAAATTAAAGTTCCTAAAAAATTACCCTTGTCCCTAATTGCACTAAACTCTATATGAAAATATGAATCTAAATTTTCTACTGTTTTATCAAAACTATATGTTTTATCAGATGTTTTTATAGAATCAATAGAATTCATAATAAATTTTTCATCTTCACGAGAAAAATAACGTCTTTCTTCATCTTTTATAGAAACTTTAAATAGATTTTTACCTCTTAATTCATTTGCTGAAAAATTAAACATATGTAAAAATGTTTTATTAAAATCAATAATTACATTTTCTGCATCAAGAACAATATAACCATCAGATATTCTATCTACAATTTTTTGAAGTGCAATTGGAGTAACATTCATAAAATCAAATTTAAAAATTGCTATAGCATATAAAAGTATCATAAAGTTAAAGCTAATTGGTGTACTATAAGTAGTAAGAGGTATAATATTTAACATACCTACTACATTAGCAATAAAAGGAATTAGTGTTCCAATAATTATTAAAATTGACTGTTTTGAAAAGAAGCCAGAATTTTTAATTGAATATCTTAAAAATATAACAAGGCCAATTCCAAATAATAAATAAGTATAAAGAGAATGAATTGGAAAATATGCTCCATATACCATTTCTGTAGAATTAATAGAATAATTTTCAAACATTAAATGGTGATAATCATTAGTAAACATAATAATAGTAGATATTATAGGAATAACAAATAATAAAGAATGATACCATTTAAATGTAAATTTTGTTTTTGAAAAAGTAATTGCCATAAGTAAAAATATAACAGGAGAAAAGTGTACTCCAATACATGCAATTTTTTCAAAAAATACAGGTTCAATACTTGAGTTTTGAAATACAATTTGTAAAATAGAACCAAGTGTCCATATAAAAAATGTAAATAAAATCCAATTAAAAGCAGTTTTAAGTTGACTTTTTCTAGTTGTTTGTCTAATAAGAATATAGACTCCAACTATTAAAATTTCAGAAATAATCATTAAAACCAAAGCCCCAATATTGTTCATTTGTTTTTCCCCCTATTTTTAAATTATAAATTTAATAAATATTTTTTTAAATAATTTGTATCTATAATAGGCCAATGAAAGTCAAGCTGGTGTAAGAAAAATTTTGTAAGTTCACAAGTTGTATTTATATTATTAGTATATGATAAATCTTTTATAAAATCAATATCTGTTATAATACCAAATAATTTATCTTTTAAATTATCATCTTTAAGCATTTCACGTATTTTATTTTGAAATTCAGTCTCAGAGCATAAAGTTATTTTATGCCCATTTTCTTTTGCAAAATTTATAAAGTCATTCATTTTTATAAAATTATCATTATATAAATGAAATACAGATAAATTTTTATTGTAATTTTGCAAAATATTTATAATAGCAGTAGCACATATATCTACAGGAGTAAACTCTAAAGCAAGCTCTGCTAAATTATTAGGAATAAATCCTATTTTCATAAATGATTTAATTCTATTTATAAATGCATTTTCATCTGAATTTATTTGGAATTTTCCGTCTGCGTAACGATTAGTAATATTTCCTAAACGTAAAATTTGAGCATTTAATCCATTAGAAATACCATCAAATACTAGTTCTTCTGCATCAAATTTACTTTTTACATATAAATTATCAAGGTTTTGTCCAATATAAAAACATGATTCAGAAAATGTAATATCATTTTGTTTTAAATTAGAAGAAACACTATTTCCTGCAATGCTAATAGTAGAAATATATAATAAACGTTTATTATATTTTAGGCAATAATGTATAATATTTTTAGTTAAATCAACATTTATATGTTTAAATTTATTACTATCTCCATAATGTTTTACCATAGCAGCAGAATCTATAACAATAGAAATATTATTTGTTAATTCTTCAAATTCTTTATAAGTAAGGCCAAAGTTTTCTTCTGTAATATTAGCTTCTATAATAAAAATTCTTTTACCAATAAGCTGATCTAATTCATTACCAAAGTAAAAATGTAAAGAATCCATAAAACGCTCCTTAGCATTTTTATTATTTTTGCTACGAATTATACAATAAATATTACCTTTATCTTTTTTTATAAATTCATCTAAAATGTGCATACCAACAAAGCCATTACCACCAAGTAATAGTACATTATTGCAAGTTTTGGTTTCTAATAAAGAAGGCTTTATATTATTTGCAGTATTCTTATCAAGAATAGCTGAAATGTCTTTAATATTTTCAGTATAAACTGCATTTGCATTTGCTGGAACAGCCTTATAATAAGACTCGCCTAAATCTTTTACAGTAGTGTATTTAAAAATATCAGAATAAGGTACATTAATTTCATGTGCTAATAGCTCAGTTTTAAATTTAATAGCAAGCAAAGAATCTGCACCAAGTTCAAAAACATCATCTTCAATACCTACTTTAGTATTAAGAAGTTGTTCCCATACATGGCAAGCTAATTTTTCAAAATCTGTTTGAGGAGCAACATAGCTTCTAGTTTGCTCTTTTTTAATTTCATAATTTTCTAGTAATTTTTTATTTACTTTTCCATTTGCAGTAATTGGCATAGTTTCTAAGCAAACCATATACTTAGGAACCATATATAATGGAAGACTTTTTTTAAGATTACTACGAATTTTAGATGCTTCTATTTTAGTATTTACTGTATAAAAACAAACAAGGTAAGCATCATTTTCTTCTTTTTTATAAAGAACAGAGCAGTTTTTAATTTCTGGAAGCTCTAATATTTTATTTTCAATTTCAGATAATTCTACACGAAGCCCCCTTATTTTTATTTGAAAATCTTTTCTTCCTATATATACAATATTTCCATCATCTCTATAATAACCAATATCACCAGTTCTATATAATGTTCCTTCTCCATAAGGATTTTTAACAAAACTTTTTTGCGTTAATTCTGGTGAATTTAAATATCCATTTGATATGCCATTACCAGCAACACAAATTTCACCAGGAACATATTTAGGGCAAAGTCCTAAATTTTGATTGCAAATATAAATAGGAGCATACTCAAAAGACTTTCCAATAGTAATATCATTAGCATTTGTAATAAGTGCACATGAACAACAAGCAGTAACTTCTGTTGGACCATAAGCATTATAAATGTTAGCTTGAGTCACTTTAGAAAGCCTTGAATAAAGCTCTTGAGTAAATACTTCTCCACCTAACTGAATAACTTTTAGACTTTTTAAACAATTTACGGTATTAGCACTTAAAAGTAGTTCAATACGACTAGGAGTTGTTAAAAGAAAGTCTATATTATATTTTTTAATTACTTCTGCCATAGTAACAGGTATTTTTTGTTCTTCTTCATTAGTTAAAACCATTGTTTTACCAGAAAGAAGCGGTATAAAAGTTTCTACCATAAACATATCAAAAGAAATAGTACTAACACTAATAAAATTTTCACAAATATCAGTATTCATTTTTAGTTTATGATTACGAAGTAAATTAATTACACCCTTACGTTTTAGCATAACTCCTTTTGGAGTACCAGTAGAGCCTGATGTATAAATTACACTAAATAAATCCTCATCATTACTAAAAATACAAAGGTTATCACTACGATATAAATTAAAGTTTTCTTCCTCAATAAAACATGTATTAGCATAATCAATGGTCTTAACTCCTTTATTTGTAAATAACAAAGGAGATTTACTATTTTCTAACATATATAAAACTCTATCATAAGGTAAGTTATGATCAATTAACATATACGCACAGCCAGCTTTTAAAATGCCAAGCATGCAAATAATAGTTTCTGGCGCACGAGGAAGCAAAATACCAATAACAGAATTTCTTTTTATATTTTTAGAAATAAGGAAATTTGCTATTTGATTAGCTTTTTTATTTAAATCATCATAAGATAGTTTTTTATTTTCAAAAATAACTGCTGTTTTTTCAGGGTTATTTTTTACTTGGCTTTCAAAAAGAGATATTACGGTTTCATTTTCTAATAATTTAGAATTGCATGAATTAAAATCTTCCAAAATTTGCTTTCTTTCAGAAGGTGTTAAAACTGAAACCTCTTTTACAAAAACATGTGGGTTTTCTAAAATACAATTTACTAACTGTAAATAATGCATTAAAAAATCTTTCATAAATTCATCTTTATATAAGTGTTTATTATACTCTAAATTACATATAAAATTATTTTTATCAGGCAAAACTTCTAAAGTAAAATCAAATTTAGAAATAGATGAATCTGGTATATAGTAATTAGCAGTAAGATTTCCTAAATGCACTTCTTTCATACCTTCATTTTGATAAACAAACATTGTATCAAATAAAGGATTTCTGCTAGAATCTTTTTCTAATTTTAATTTATTTACAAGCTCATCAAAAGGGTAAAAATCATTTTTAAAATCTTCTAAAATATTATTAGAAATTCTACTTATAAAGTCAAAAACAGTTTCTTCTGGAAGTATTTTTTCCCTTAAAGCTAAAGTATTAACAAACATTCCAACAATAGAATGTAGTTCCTTTTGGGGCCTTCCTACAACAGGAGTTCCAACTATAATATCATCTTGACCAGTGTATTCATACAATAAAATATAATACATTGCCAAAAAGAATTGATAAGGTGTAATATGTAATTTATTACATAAATCATGTATTTTATTAGCATTTTCTAATTTATGTGTTAATTTATGACCTTCAAATGTAAGGTTAGCAGGGCGAGAAAAACTAGTAGGCATATTTAAAGTAGGAATTTCGCCGCTAAATTTTTCTAACCAATATTTCTCCATTTCCTTATACTCATAAGAGTTCATTTCTTGTTTTTCCCAATAAGCATAATCTTTATAATCAATAGGAGAAGGGGTAATAGAATTTCCTTTATAATACTCGCATAATTCATCAAGAAAAATGTGAGTAGATTCTCCATCACAAATAATATGGTGCATGTCAAGTAACAAAATAGCCCTACCATCTTCTAACAAAGCAAGTTTTGCTCTAAAAAGAGGTGCCTTAGATAAATCAAAAGGCTTAATAAATGAATTAAATAATTCTACCATATTATTAGAATCTGCATTAACTACCTCTAATTTAAATTTAAAAGGTGGTATAATTTTTTGTTTTACTTCATCTTCTTCTAAAACAAAATATGTGCGTAAAGCTTCATTTAATTCTATTAACTTTGTAAAACTATTTTCAAGCTTAACAATATCTGGCGACTTTTTAAATATAAGTCCACCAGGGGTATTATAAGTAACAGAATTTTCTCCCTCTTTTTGAACTGTATAATAAATTCTTTTTTGCGCAGAACTTGCAATATAAGAATCTTGATTTTCAATTTTAGTAATTTGTTTGGCATTTGATTCTTTATAATTAGGTGCTTGTTCAATATACTTAGCAAGTGCACGAACAGTAGGAAAATTAAAAACATCTTTTACTTGCATTCTAATATGAAGATTATTATCTAAATCTGCAATAAATTTAATAGCAGAAAGAGAATCTCCACCAAGTTCAAAAAAGTTACTATCTACACTAACTTTTTTAATGTTTAATAAATCTTCCCATAGGGTAGCAATTACTTTTTCCATAGAAGTTTCAGGCTTAACATATTCATTTTTAATTACAACATCTGGAAGGGCTTTAAAGTCAAGCTTTCCATTAGTTGTAATTGGAAGTTTATCTAATAAAATAAAATGTGAAGGCACCATGTAGTAAGGTAATTTTTTAGATGCATAATCTTTTAAGGCATCTTTATTAAAATTATTTGATACTAAATAACAACAAATACTATCCACATCATTTACTTTTTTTACAACAGTTACAGAGTTTTGAACAGAATCATGTTTAAGAATTACTTTATTTATTTCTTCTAATTCTATTCTTAGGCCTCTTATTTTAACTTGAGAGTCATTTCTGCCAATATAAGCAATTTCGCCATTAGGCAAAAACTTAGCTAGGTCTCCAGTTCTATATAAAATCCCATCACCAAAAGGATTTTTAACAAAATTTTTGTTAGTAAGCTCTGGCTCATTAACATAACCATAAGAAACCCCATCACCTGCAATACATAGCTCACCGGTAATTTCAGGAGGGCATAAATTTAAATGCTCATTACAAATATATACTTTAACATTAGGTAAAGGCTTTCCAATAGTAATATCATCAGAAGAAGTAACCATTTTGCAAGTAGCGCAAGAAGTTGTTTCAGAAGGACCATACCCATTATATATTTTAGCATTAGTATAATGAACTAAATTAGAGTAAAATTCTGGGTTTAGTACTTCCCCACCTAACTGAATTGCCTTTAAAATATTAAGACACTTACTTGTATTAGAATTAAGTAATAATAAATTCATTTTAGATGAAGTAATTAGCATAAACTCAATAGCTTCTTTTTCAATTAAGCTAGACATTAAAATAGGATTTTTAGATTCTTCTTCATTTGCTAAAACCAATTTTTTACCAAGTAAAAGAGGAATCCATACTTCTGCTGCAAACATATCAAAAGAAACAGAGCAAATGCTAATAAAATTATTTAGCTTATCTGCATTCATTGAATGAGAGTAACCTAAAACTAAATTAAGCATACTAAAATTTTTAACCAAAATACCTTTTGGCATGCCAGTAGAACCAGAAGTATAAACTACAGATAAATAATCTTCTGGAGGGCAAGGTAAATTTAAATTATTATTATTTATACTGCCAAAAGGAACATTTTCAAGTAAAATACAAGATGCAATTTCTTTTTTATAAAGCTCATTATTTGTAATTACAAAAGCTACATTACTATTTGTAAGCATATAGCAAATACGATCAACTGGAAGACTACTTTCAACTAACAAATAAGCACATCCAGCCTTTTTAATAGCAAGCATAGAAACAATAATATTACTGCATCGAGGCAAATAAATTGCAATTTTATCATTAGGCTTAGCACCTTGTTTAATTAAAAATCTAGCAAGCTCATTTGCCTTTTTATTAAGTTCTAAGTAAGTAAAAGTTTCATCTTCAAAAACAAGAGCCACATCATCTTTATGATTTTCTACTTGTTTTTCAAAAGCAGAAACTATTCCTTCATTTTTATCATAAGAAACAAAGGTATTATTAAAATCATTTAAAATTTTATATTTTTCTTCTAAGGTTGCTATTTCAACATCTTTTAATAATATATTAGGATTTTTAATAACTTGTAAAACTATATTTAAAATACGATTATGAATTTTTGTAATATCTTCTTTTGTTAATTTAGAAATTTGATAGTCATAAAAAATATCAAAATCGCCAGTATCATCCATATCAAAAAAGTGAATTTCAAGTGTTTCAACAGTTTGCCCATTAAATAGCCAATGGGAAGAATAAGGAGTTTTACATTCTTTGCTATTATCACGAGCATTTTGATAAGAAAATACAACATCATACAAATTTTGTGTATAGTTATATTTGTGCTTTAATTCTTCTAATAAAAGTGTATATGGGTATTTTTGATGCCTATAAATAGACATTTGAAGTACAGAGGTATTTTTTAAAAAATCACTAAAGCTAATATCTGGCTTTACATCTGATTTAAAAGGAATAGTACTTATATACATACCACATGTATTTTTTTCCTTAAAGTTAGAACGATTTAAAACAGGTGTGCCAATAATAGGATTTTGCATATTGTTAATTTTAGAAAGATAAATAGAAAAAATGCATAGAAAAAATGTGTAAACTGAGCAGTGATAATTTTTACAAAAATTTAATACTTGCTCATTCATATTTTTTTCTAAATGAAAACATTCTCTAGCTGCTTTAGAACCAGAATCTGTAATATTATTTGTTATTTTTGCAAGCTCTGGAGAGCATGAAAAACATGTATTCCAAAACTCTTTATCTTTTTCAAATTTGTTAGAAGAAAGATACTCATTTTCAGAATTTATATAATCAATATAAGAAGAATTTAAAGAATAGTTAACTTCTTCTTTATTAATAATTTTAGTATAAATTTCCATTACTTCATTAAGAAATAAACTTGTGCTCCAAGCATCAGAAATAATGTGGTGAAAAGAAAAAATAAATCCACCAGTTAAATCTGGAAATTTAAATAAATAAAAAGAAAATAGATTAGAATCTATAAAATTTAAAATTGTATTAACTGCTTGCTGATTTAAATTATTTAAATCATTATCATTTTCTAGTTCAAAAATAGGAACAGAAAATTTTTTATACTCTTTAATATATTGTTTTGGCGTACCATTATCAAGCACAATTCTTAATCTAATTGCATCATTTTTTTGAACAAATATATTTAGTGCTTTTTCTAAAGAGTTAAAATCAATAGACTCTTTAATTTTAATACATCCGCTAATATTATTTAAATTTGTATTAGAAGCGTATTCTTCAGTTAAATAAATTGATTTTTGTGAGTTAGTTAAACTGTATAAATTTTCCCCCATATAAATAGCCCCTTTGTTTAATTTTAAATTTTCTTTTCATAAAAAGTATATACTAATAAACTATAAAAATCAATGAAAATATTGCAAAAAAATCCCTTTTATTGTAAAATCTAATTGGAAAAACTTAGCAAAAAAATTTATTAAATTTATTATGCAAAAAAACAGCATTTTAAATTACAAATAAGCTAAAATTTAGGAGGGTTTATGAAAAAAGAAAAAAGCAGAATTGTTTATGAAGTTGAAGAAGTTAAAGATTTTAAGGAATTAGTTAATAGAGCTTATAGAAAATATCCACAAAACACAGCATATAAGTATAAAATAAAAAATAATAATGAAGTAGAATATGTAAGTAAAACATATTCAGAATTTAAAGAAGATATTGAAGCACTATCTACAAAATTATTGGATATGGGTTTAGCTAAAAAAAAGGTAGCTGTTATTGGAAATAACCGTTATGAATGGTGTACAACATATTTAGCAGTTACCACAGGTGGAATGATAATAGTTCCATTAGATAAAGCTTTGCCAGAAAATGAACTACAATCATTAATATTAAGAAGTAAGGCAGAAGCAATTATTTGTGAACCAAAATACATAGATGCAGTTTCAAATTTACAAAATAGTAATTTAAAATATATTATTAGCATGGAAAATGTAGATAAAGAAAATGTATTACTTTATAATGACTTATTAAATCAAGGAAAAGAATTAATAAAACAAGGAAATAGCGTTTATGAGCAAGTAAAAATAGATCCAGATGCAGTTTCAATTTTACTATTTACATCTGGAACTACAAATATATCTAAAGGTGTTTTACTTTCACAACATAATATTTGTAGCAATATTACATCTTTAGCAGGTTACCTAAAATTATATCCAACAGATACATTACTTTCATTTTTACCAATACACCATACATTTGAATGTACTATAACTTTCCTTTTTGGAATTTATAATGGAGTAACAGTTGCATTTTGTGATGGTCTAAAATATATTCAAAAAAATATGAATGAATATCATGTAAGCGTATTTGTAGCAGTTCCTTTAGTACTAGAAAATATTCATAAAAAAGTATGGAAGGGAATAGAAGAACAAGGCAAAAAAGGTTTAATGAAAACAATGGTTGTAATTACAAAGCTACTTTCTAAAATAAAAATAGATATAAGAAAAAAAGTATTCAAGCCAATTATAGATAATTTTGGAGGAAAATTAAGAATAGTTTTAGTAGGATCTGCACCACTTGATAAAAAAATAATAAAAGGATTTAACAATTTTGGAGTAGATTTAATACAAGGCTATGGCTTAACAGAAACCTCTCCAGTTGTAACAGCAGAAACAGATAAAGAAAAAAGACCAGGCTCTATTGGACTTCCTCTTCCTAATTTAGAAGTAAAAATTGAAAATCCAGATGAAAAAGGAGTAGGAGAAATTATAGTTAAAGGACCAAGTGTTATGCTTGGCTACTATGAAAATGAAGAAGCAACTAATAAGTGTATGAAAGATGGTTGGTTTTATACAGGGGACTATGGATATTTAGATAAAGATAACTTCCTATATATTTGTGGTAGAAAAAATGATGTTATTGTTTTAAAAAACGGAAAAAATGTATATCCACAAGAACTAGAACTTTTAATTAATCAAATACCAGCAGTAGAAGAAAGCATGGTATTTGCACGTAATAAAGACTCTATGGACACTATGCTTTGTGCAAAAATTGTATATAATGAAGAAAATATGAAAAATCTATATGGAGAGAAAACAGAAGAGGAGAAAAAAGAAATCATATGGCAAGCAATTAAAGAAGTAAATAAAACTCTTCCAGATGTAAAGCATATTAAAGAAATTATTGTTACAAATGAACCGCTTGAAAAAACAACTACTCAAAAAATAAAACGTTATGAAGAAATTAAAAAAAGTAATTAAATTAGAAAAGAAATATATAAAAGAAATTAAATATTATTTTCTAAAAAATTATAATTTATTAAAAATAAGAAGATATAATGAGTAAAAAACAAATCATTATATTTTCTTTTTTTATGATTAAAAAACTAAAAAAAGGAAAAAATTATAATAGCTATTTTTAACATAAGAAAGATTTTAGTTAAAGTAAAAATCAATTTTTCTTTCAAGTTCAATTTTATTATACCTAGAAAGGATGATGGCAAATATGGAAGAATACATAAAAAAGCAAAATAGAAAAAGAGCAAAAAAGTATTTTTTAGGAACAATAATAAGTATATTAATTGTAATAATTATTGCATTAATATATGTAATATATGCAAACATTGAGGTTACGCCACAATATGATACAAGTAAACAAACACTAGAAATAGAAAGACTTTCACAAACAATAGAGAAAATTCAAAACAATGATAAAACAATAGAAGAAGTTATTGAAAAAGTAAACAAAAGCATTGTAGGAATTTCAAAATTAAAGAATACAGGAAGTACAATATTTTTAGATGATTCTACTTCAAAAATAGGAATAGGAACAGGAATGATAGTATCTGAAAACGGATATATTTTAACAAATGAACATGTATCTGGTGCTAAATATAGCAAATGCTATGTAACACTTCCAAATGGCAAAAATTATCAAGCAAATGTAGTATGGTCAGATTCAGATATAGATTTAGCTATAGTAAAAATAAATGCACAAGACTTAGAATATGTAAGCTTAGGAAATTCAGATTTAAGCAAAGTAGGACAAACTGTTTATGCAATTGGAAACCCTATAGGATTCGAATTTCAAAGAACAGTAACATCTGGAATAATTAGCGCAGTAAATCGCACAATTGTATTAGAAGAAGATAATAAAAAATCATATATGGGAAACTTAATTCAAACAGATGCAACAATTAATCCAGGAAATAGTGGAGGACCTCTTATAAATTCGGATGGAAATGTAATAGGAATTAATAGTGTAAAAATAACATCTGCAGAAGGAATAGGATTTGCTATTCCAATTAATGTAGCAAAACCAATTATACAAAGTTTTATTACAAATGGAAGTTTTAATGAAGCATATTTAGGAATTTTTGCTTATGATAAAAATGTTATTCCATATTTAGATAGTAACTTAGAAATAGAAAATGGAATTTATGTAGTACAAGTAAATAACAATTCTCCAGCTGCTAGATATGGATTAAAAGAAAAAGATATATTATTAGAAGTTGATGGAATTAAATTAGAAAAAATGTGTGATTTGCGAACCTATATTTATAGTAAAAAACCGGGAGATAATGTAACATTTCAAATACTAAGGAATAAAAAACAAATTAGTATGCAAGTTATGCTTACAAAAAAATAAAGGAGGAACTTTTATGAAATCATATTGGGTAGAAAGTACTAAGCAAACGAAAAAAGAATTTCCAAAATTAGAAGAAAACAAAAATGCAGATGTATGCATTATAGGAGGTGGACTTACAGGCTTAACAACAGCATATTACTTATCTAAAACAAAAATGAAAGTAGTATTATTAGAAAAAGCTAAACTTTGCATACATACATCACGGTAATTCTACAGCAAAAATAACAAGCCAACATGGGCTATTTTATGATTATTTATTAATGTCAGTTGGAAAAGAAAAAGCAAAACAGTATTTAGAGGCAAATGAAGAAGCAATAAAAAATATACAAAAAATTATAGAAGAAGAACAAATAGAATGTGAATTTCAAAAAAAAGATGCATATGTGTTTACACAAAAACAAGATGAAATACAAAAAATAAAAAAAGAAGTAGAAGCGGTAAATAAACTTGGATTTCCAGCAGAGTTTGTAAAAGATACCGAGCTACCAATTAATGTATTAGGAGCAATTAAATTTCCAAATCAGGCACAATTTAATCCATGTAAATATGCACAAGGCTTGGTAAAAGGTATGCCAAATGTAGAAATTTACGAAAACACAAAAGTTATAGACTTAAAGCAAAGCCAAAATGAATATGAAGTAATAACAGAAAATGAAAATAAAATAATAGCAAAATATGTAATATTAGCAACACATTATCCAATTATAAATGTACCAGGCTATTACTTTTTAAAAATGTATCAATCATTATCTTATGTAATAGCAGCAGAAACTACAAAGCAAGAATTAAATGGAATGTATATTAATAGTGAAATCCCAACAATATCACTTAGAACTACAACTTTGGAAAATGGAAAAAGTCTTTTAATAGTTGCAGGCATGGACCATAAAACAGGTGAAAAGAAAGACTTGTCTAATAAATATGAAGAACTAATAAAAATTGCAAAACAAATAGACCCAGAATGTAATGTAAAATATAAGTGGTGTACAGAAGACTGCATTTCACTTGATAAAATACCATATATTGGAGAGTTTTCTAATCTAATGCCAAATGTATATGTAGGAACAGGTTATAAAAAATGGGGAATAACAAGTTCAAATGTAGCTGCTAATATTATAGTAGATAAAATTTTAGGAAAAGAAAATGTATATGAAGATGTATTTACATCAACTAGATTAAAACCAATTAAAAACCATGAAGAAATGGGCAATATGATAAAAGAAGTAGTAAAATCTTTAGTTATTGAAAAATTAAAAATACCACAAAAAACACTAGAAGATATTGAAAAAGAAAATGCAAAAATTATTGAAATAGATAATAAAAAAATAGGAATATATAAAGATAAAAAAGAAAATTTATATGCAGTTAAGCCTGTATGTAGCCATTTAGGATGTGAACTTTCATGGAATAATTTAGAAAAAACTTGGGATTGCCCTTGTCATGGCTCTAGATTTACTTATGAAGGAAAATCAATATATGATCCAAGCATACATGATTTAGAAATTATAAATATAGAATATTTATAATTATTGAAAGTAATATAAAAAAATTATATAATAAACGCATTAATTAAAAAGAGATTTGTAGAAATACAAGTCTCTTTTTAAAATAAAAGTTGAAAAAATGAAACTTTTTTAATAAAAAAACAACTATTATATTGAGGTGAAAAAAATGCTTGATCAAGATACCTTAAAAATATTTGAAAAATTATATGAAGAAACATATGGTGAAATATTAAAATATGTTGTTTGTAGCTGTTCAAATATTGAAGATGTAAAAGACATTGTGCAAATTATTTATTTAGAAGTAATAAAAAAACTAAAAAAAGATGCTTCTTTTAAAATTACAAAACAGTACATATTTGGAATAGCAAAAAATAAAATAAATAGCTATTATAGATTTAACTATAAAGCAAAAATAGTTTCATTATTTTCAAATAAAGATAATGAAGAAGAAATAGAAACAATAGATAATATTCCAGATGAATTCGATTTGCAATCATACTTAGTAAATAAAAATGATGTAGAAATTATTTGGAATTTTTTAAAAAAGAAAAAAGTAATTATTTTTAAAATATTTTATTTATATTATTATTGTAATTTAAAAATAAAAGATATTGCAAAAACACTTAACATAAGTGAGGCAAATGTTAAAAATTATTTGTATAGAACATTAAAAGAACTTGCTTCTTTTATGAAGTATGGAGGTGAAAATAATGTCTAACGAAGAATTATTTAAAAAAATATTCGAAGAAAAATTTAATAAAGAAGAAATAAAAAAAGAAATAATTTCAAAAGAGTTTGTTAAAGAAAATAATAAAAAAATAAAATTAATGCCAATTTTAAAATTAGCATTAGCGCCAATATGTTTAACCATTATTATAGGTGGCTTTATAATTTTTGGAGTAAAAAAAGTAAGTAAACCAGATATTATTTTTGAGGAAAATAATAGTGCACAAATATATGTTAATAAAATAAAAGAAAACTCACTTGCTAGATTAGACTGTGATATTAAAACAATTTCTAAAACAGAATTATATGACAACAATAACAACAATACTGCAAACTATAGTCAACAATTTGAAGTATTAAAAAATCTAAAAGTACCAGAAGACTTTAATAAAATAGAATATAATTTAATATATGTTAGTAATAATGAAAATAATAAAACAGATAATGTAGAAGATGCAAGAGAAAAAAAATATGATATATTAAATAATTATAGCTATATATATTATAACGAAAAAAATGAAAGAAGTATTAACATATCTTTTTCAAATAATAATGAACCAGTAAGAGATTACTTTTTTACAGAAGAAAATAGCAAAATTTCAAAAATAAATAATATAGAATTAAAAATATATAATTATGAAAAAATTTATTTTATAGAATTTATTTATAATGATTATTATTTTGATATAGAAACTAGAAACATTACACAAGAAGAATTAATAACATTACTAGCATCAATAATACAATAAAACAAAATTTAAAATTATATTATAATAAGAAAATTAGGAGATGATGTTATTATGAAAAAAAGCATAAAAGTAATTTTAATTATTTTGGTAATTTTATTAGGAATTATTATAATAGATACTATACAATCAAAGGTATTTAATAATAGACCAATAATAAGAATAAGAAAAAATTTAGATGGTGGTATTATTGATTATATTGACTATGGAATTTTAGTAAGAAGCTATTGTCTTGTAAACAGTGAAAGAAAAACTGTTTTTAATTGGGAAAAGTATAGTATGATAGAATCATTAAAACAAGAAAATAATTCATCAAATAATAAGTTGCAAGAAGAATACAAAAAATATTCAAAAACAATAGATGGAGTAATATTAGAACTAAATATTCCAAATGAATGGAACTATGAAGAAATTTTACCTAAAAAAGATTCTAAGCCTACAGTAGAAGGTTTAGAATTAAATAATTATAAATTCGCATTAAAAATTTATAAAAATTCAAAAGAAAAAAATGTAATATTATATGTACGCAATAGCCCAATTGGCGTATGTGGAACAGGACTTGTAACTAAAGATATAGAGCTAAATAATGGAGAAAATGCTAGTGCTGACTATTATGATGGTTCTAAAATATGGAGTTTTATATCATTTAGCAAATCAAATATTATGATTTTTATTTCCAATAATGGTCTTGAGGAATCTCAAGCAAATGAAGTATTAGATTTTTTTAAAACAATAAATATAGATACATATACAAAAATAAAAGATGCAAACTTAAAAGCAGATGGAATAGATACTAAAACTTTAATTAGATTTAATAATATTTTGTATGGAGAATCAGGATGCTTAATAGACTATCGTGGAGGTACAGAGCCAATAGGAAAAATTACTAAATTAGTAGATAGCATATATGTACCAAAATATAATAATGAAACTAATACAAAAAAAATACTAAATGCTTTAGTATATGAAAGCACAGAAAATGCAGTAATTCTTGAATATGAAAATGTAGCTAGACTATTTGAAAAAATAGAAGAAAAGTAAATTGTATATTTATAAAATATTTTTTTCTATTTGAAACTTTTTATGATTTAATTTGTTTGTATATATAAAAAAGGAGAAAATTATGAAAGAAGACTTAGAAACAAAATTATATAATAGTTATTTTAATGGTGAAAAAGATGCTTTCGATTTATTATACAACAAATATAAAGAAAGAATACAATATTTTATATATAACATAGTAAAAGACTATCAAAAAGCAGAAGACATTACTCAAGATGTTTTTGTTTATATTTTACAAAATAAAATGAAAGAAGGATATAGCTTCAAATATTATATTTATTTAATTGCAAAAAGTAGAGCATTAAATTACGTAAATACAAAATCTAGAAAACAAGAAATAAATGAACAATATTTTTTTAATGAAACAAATAAAATTCAGGAAGACTTAGACGAAATTGCAGCAAAAAATGAAATAAGAAAGAAAATTATTAATGCAATTAATTTATTAGATGATAAATATAAAAATGCAATATATTTAGTAAAAATAGAAGAATTTTCATATAAAGAAGCGGCAAGTATATTAGGAGAATCAGTTCAAAATGTAAAAAATCTTGTACATAGAGGAAAAAATAAATTACGAGAAATATTATTAAAACAAGATATTAATAATATGAATAAAGTATTAAAAATATTTATTATTATATTATGCACAACTATAATATTATCTGGAATGGTATATGTAACAGCTAAAATTATTGAAAGTATAAAAACAAAATTAACGCCTATTTTTACATCAGAAATTGAAAACATAGATACAAATACTATTTGGATTGGTTCATTTCAAATTGCTTGGAATGAATTTATGAATACAAGAATAAACGGAAATGTAGAATTTATAAATGAAAAATCAAAACTTACTGAAGAGCTTAATAAGCAAACTTTTACTAAAGATATGCTATCTAGTGATGACTATTATATAAAAGTAGAAAAAACTTCAAATGAATTAAAAAAAGAAATTTTAAAAGATATTAAAAATAAATTTGGAATAAAAAAATCGTATGCCCTAAACAAAATTAATTTTAATAAAAATCCAGCAGATAATAGTTATACTATTTATTCTATACTGTATAAGAAATTTAATTTTCTAAAACCTTTTGATAGAGAATACTCTGCTACTTTTAATGGAAGAGGATTATATAAATATTTTGGAATTGTTAATTCAAGTTCAGAAGAATTAAATAATAATGTAGAAGTATTATTCTATAATAATGAAAAAGATTATGCAGTAAAGCTAAAAACAAAAGAAAATGAAGATGTAATTTTGTATTTAAATAATAGTAATAACTCATTTAATGATTTGTATAATGAAATAGAGCAAAAAACAAAAGAATATAAAGGTAACACTACATTTACTAAAAACGATGAACTAAGTATTCCATATATAAATATAAGTGCAACAATTAATTACGATGAATTGTGTAATAAAGTAATAAAAGGAACAGAAGGAATATATATAGAAAATGCTATTCAAAATGTTAAATTTTATTTAAATGAAAAAGGAGGAAATTTATTAAGTGAGGCAGCCATACAAGATGTACTATTGTGCATTAGCGATGACACAAGATATTTTTATTTTAACACTCCATTTGTTATATTCTTAAAAGAATCAAATAAAGAAAAGCCATATTTTGCAGTAAAAATTAATAATGCAGATTTATTAGTTAAAAGTACAACAGAAGAAAATGTTATAAAATAAGCAATACATGATGTCTAATAGACTAATGCTTATAGGAATAGATATTCCAAAGTCATCTATACAAAGAATAGAAAACGGAAGTAGAGTGATCAAAGATTATGAATTAGTTGGTTTCGCAAAAGTTTTTAAAGTTACTCCGAATACTCTTTTAAAAGATTTTTTTGATAAAATAGATTAAAGGGACTTTTTTTTAAAGCCCCTTTTTTAATATTTTTATACATTAAATATATCTAAATATAAAGCATTTTGATTATTTAATATTCCTTTCTCATTTTCATTTAATTTTAGATTCTCTATCATTTCTTTTGTAAAATCCATATCTTTTTTAGAAATATAGCACTTTCTTAAGCTAGGTTCACATTTTGCATTTGTTCAAAATAGCCACCTAACATTAACCCGTCTATACCATTACAAATATTTATTTCAATAATACAAACATCTACTCTACTACTTGTTGGTTTATAGTTTTCCATTACTACAAATACTATTTCTTCATTTCCTATTAAATAACCCTCTGAATATATTCTTCCATCATGATAATCAATAAATTTTACTTTACAAATATTTTGTTTTTGCTCTAGTTCTAGTATGTATTTATCAGGTGCAAATTTTTTGGTTCTAAAATTATATGCGTTAAAATAAACATATAGTTTATTTGTACTAAATGGATTTTTAGACTTATTATCTTGCATTGTTCTAACAACATTATTTTCGTATAAATCTGCTTCATATATTTCTAATGCTGCACATATTTTACTTATATCTTTAACATCTGGTAAAACTTCTCCACTTTCATATCTGCTAACAGTAGCTTTTGTTTTATTTATAATAGTAGCTATATTTTCTTGACTCAAACCCTTTTTTAGCCTATAAGTTTTTAGTCTTTCTCCAAAATCTTTACTATCAAAATCAGACATAATATATACCTACTATATAGCATTTATTATACTATTATTATAAATTTTAGGCAATATAATTATTTTTAAAGATTTTATTGAATTATTTTATTTTTCATGCTATATTAATTATATTCTTTTTTTATTTGCTTCAAAAAATTAAAACTTTTTAGGAGGTGATTTTATAATTTGAATATATTTGAACCTATTATAAATAATTTAGATAATGCTATTCATAAAAGTAAATTGAAAGATACTTTTGTAGATGATTTTATTCATGATTTGCAAAGATATATTCTAAGGCAAAATATGAATTATGATTATAGTAAATTACCTAAAAATACTATATTTGAAGTTGATTATATTGAAGATGGTTTTGCTTCTTGCTTAGATACTGCACAAAAACATTCAGAAAAATATATTATTCCTTTTGAATTACTTGATGAATCTGCCCTAAAGTCTGATTATATTCAGTTTGATGGTACAAAATATACAGCAGTTCCTAATCCTTATAAAAATTATCATTAATTTTTATAAAAAAATAAGAACATATTTGAAATATGTTCCTATAACCTACTTTATTTGCTCCGTCTAAATTTAATTCTTTTAACTTTTCAATTACTATACTATTACCATTACTTTTTAGCCATATTGTTCCTTGACTTTTTGTTATAAATATATTATTATCTTTCTCTCCCGCATCTTTCAACCTGTTTATGACACTTTGATCTGGATGATTATAATTTTCATTACTTCCTGTAGATATAATTGCATAAGTTGGTCTTACTATATCTAAAAATTCTCTTGATGTTGACTCTTTCGCACCATGATGTGCAACTTTTAGAACATCTACTTTTTCTAAGCCTTTTATTTTACTATCTATATTTTCTGTTATATCTCCAGTAAATAAATATTTTGTAATTCCATAATTAAGCTTAACAACTATTGATGTGTCATTAAATTTATTTTTATCGCTTGGGTTAGAATTATCAACATATAAACATTTCCATGTTGCATTTCCTAACTTATATTCTTTGTCTTGCGATATTTCTATTTGTTGTTGATTAATTTTATTTTTTTAATATAGTTTTCTAATTGCATATAAAATTGTTTGCCTTCATATGTACTATATGGCATATACAATGTTTGCACTTGTATATTACTTAAAACTTCTTGCATACCTCCAATGTGATCCTCATCAATATGTGTTCCTATTAAGTAGTCTAATTTTTTTATTCCTTGGGATTTTAAAAATTCCGAAATATATTTTCCATCTGAATTATTTCCACAATCTATTAACATATTGCAGTTGTTACTTGTTATTAGTGTACTATCTGCTTGTCCAACATTTAAGAAAAATATATTTAATTCTGAACTATCTATTTCTAACCTATCATATTTATTATTTTGATAATTTATTTGTGTAAATACTAAAAATATTAATGAAGCTATAATTATAACTAAAACTATAATTGATTTTACATTTTTATTATTCATAATATATAAAATTCTCCCATATTTTTTAACTATATAAATTTTAAACTAAAAATTCATATTTATCAAGTTAATGTGAACTTGTAGTTTATTTTTTTATTCACAATTTGAATATTTTCGCTAGTTGAAAAACCTTGATAGTGTAAGTTTAGAAATTTGTAAAAAAACTTATCGACACGAACTTA
>CANQTQ010000022.1 GCA_947626765.1 uncultured Clostridia bacterium | reverse complement strand
ATAATAACGTTAAAGACATGTATTCTACGTAACAATATAGAAATATCAGGAGGCTTAGCCTCCTGTACACGAGATAGTATGGAAAGGAGGAAATGTTGGCTTACAAAACTAACATAGTTAAATAATGGATTTTACAAAATTAGAACAAAGTATAGGTTACACTTTTAAAAACAAAGAACTTTTAAAAAAAGCATTAACACACACATCTTATGCTTATGATAATCATATAGAAAGCAATGAAAAGCTAGAATTTTTAGGAGATAGCATTTTAGAATTTATTTCTAGTAGATACATATATGAAAATTATCCTAACCTAAAAGAAGGAGAAATGACTAAAGTGAGAGCAGAAGTTGTTTGCGAAGACAGTTTATTTTTAGTAGCACAAAAACATCATTTTAGTGATTTCTTGTATTTAGGCAAAAGTGAGGCAGTAAGTAATGGAAGAACTAAACCTGCCATTTTAGCAGATAGCGTTGAAGCTCTAATTGCAGCTATGTACTTTGATAGTAGCTTAGAAGAAGCGGAAAAGTTTATTATAGCAAATTTAAAAGATTCAATTGAAATATCTAGCAAAAATGTTGGAATGAAAGACCATAAAACAGTACTTCAAGAAAAGCTACAAGAAAATGGAAACGTAAATATTGAGTATGAAGTAATTAAAACAATTGGTCCAGACCATGATAAAACTTTTATTGTTCAGGTATCTTGCAATGGAAAATATTTAGCAACAGGTGAAGGAAAAACTAAAAAACATGCAGAAATGCAGGCAGCTAAAAAAGCATTAGAAGATATAAGCAAATAAATAGAAGGGAATATATAAAATGAAAAAGGAATACATTATACCAATTTTTGTACCACATTTGGGTTGCCCACATAAATGTACATTTTGTAATCAACAAAAAATTACAGGACAACAAAAACAAGTTACTGCAAAAGATGTAAAAGATACAATTGAATATTATTTAAAAAACTTTAAAGATGATTCTAAATATGTAGAAGTTGCATTTTTTGGAGGAAGCTTTACAGGAATTAATGAAAATATTCAAAATGAGTTATTAGAAGCGGCAAATGAGTACATTAAAAACGGAAAAGTAAATAGTATACGTATTTCAACAAGACCAGATTACATTAATAAATCTATTTTAAAAAGATTAAAAAAATATAATGTAAAAACTATAGAGCTAGGTGTTCAATCTACAAACGACTACATTTTAGCTAAGTGCCAAAGAGGTCATACATTTGAAGATGTAAAAAAAGCATCAAAACTTATTAGATGGAATGGCTTTATATTAGGACATCAAATGATGGTAGGACTTCCAGAAAGCACAAAATTAGATGAACTTAATACGGCTAAAGATTTAATAAAGTTAAAACCTAAAATTGTTAGAATTTATCCAGTTCTTGTAATAAAAGATACTGACCTTGAAGAAGAATATAAAAATGGAGAATATCAACCATTAACTGTAGAACAAGCAGTAGAACGCTCAAAGGAAATTATGGGGTTATTTAATAAATCAAAAATAGAAGTAATTAGACTAGGACTTCAAAACACAGAAGAAATATCTGATCCTTCACAAAAACAAAGCACAGTAGTTGCAGGTCCATATCATCCTGCGTTTAGACAGCTAGTAGAATCTAGTATGTGGTATGATGAAATAGTAGCTAGAATTAAAAAATTTAATGTAAAAGTAATGCAAGTACAAATTAAAGCAAATCCAGAAAATATTAATTCTATTATAGGTCATAAAAAAGAAAATATACTAAAATTAAAGGAAATATATGATGTAGATGTAAGTGTTAAATCAGATGAATCTATTAAAAAAGGAAAATTTGAAATTGAAATTGAAAAGACTTATGAAGATATTTTAGAAGAACAAAGACAAAAAATAAGTATTAAATAAGTACAAAAACATAAAAGAATAATTTAGAATAAAATCACCCGTTATTGTAAATAATTAGTAATGATGGGTGATTTTTATTGCATAGAAAGCGTTTATTTATTGAAATAGTTTATTGCATAGAAAGCATTTATTACATTGAAATTGTAAGTCAAATAATTATTAAAGGAGAGTCTTTAAATGGACTATGTAAAAACAAAAAAGATAATTACAATAAGAAAATATTTAATAGATAGTGTATATATTTTAATTGGTTGCATCATTATGGCAATAGGAACAGCACTTTTTTTGCTTCCAAATCAGCTTTCTTCTGGAGGCTTTTCAGGTATAGCAACAATTATTTATTACTTCTTACACTTTCCATTAGGAACTACAATATTAGTGCTAAACATTCCATTTTTACTATGGGCATTATTTAAATTAGGAAAAGAAATAGTAATTAAATCAATAGCAGGAACCGTACTACTTGCAGTTTTTATTGATTTATTTGAAAAAGTACCAAAATTAACTGATGATAGATTTTTAGCATGTATATATGGAGGAATTTGTATTGGTATTGGAATGGCACTTGTTTTAAAAGCATCAGCTTCAACAGGTGGAACAGACTTAATTTCATATATAGTAAGAGCATATACACCTCATATAAGAACTAGCAATATAATAGTTATTTTAGACATAATAATTGTTAGCTTAAATGTAATATTTTTTAAAGAAATAGAAATAGGGCTTTATTCTGCAATAGCAATTTATATTGTAGGTAAAATGATAGACATTGTTTTTGAAGGTGTTAATTTTACAAAAATGATGCTTATTATATCAAATAAATATAAAGAAATATCTAATGAAATAGGAGAAAAACTTCAAAGAGGAAGCACCGCAATTTATGCAAAAGGAATGTATACAAAGGAAAAAAGAATGATGCTTTTTTGTGTAGGCTCAAGAAATGAAACTGCAAAAATAAGAGAAATAGCTACAAAAATAGACCCAAAAGCATTTATAGTAATTGCAAATGCCAGAGAAGCATGGGGAAAGGGATTTAGAAATAGCAGTAATTAGACAAAAATTACTTTTTATGTTATAAAAATAAAAACAGTATTTAAAAATACTGTTTTTTAATGTATAATAAAAATATAAACATTTCTTTAAGAAAGGTAAAAAAATGAAAGAACAAATATATAAAATAGATTTAATTGAAAGTTTTAATTTAGAGCATATATTTGAATGTGGTCAATGCTTTAGATGGAATAAAGAGCAAAATGGAAGCTATACAGGTGTATTTAAAAACAATGTATTAAATGTAAAAATAGAAAATAACAAAATTATATTTCAAGGAATTTGTGAAGAAGACATTAAAAAAACTGTAGAGAAATATTTCGACTTTGAAAGAGATTATGAAAAAATAAAAAAAGAATTAAGTAAAATAGATGAACCACTAAAAACTAGTATTGCATATGGAAACGGAATAAGACTTTTAAATCAAGATTTATGGGAAACTATAATTTCATTTATTATATCAGCAAATAACAATATACCAAGAATAAAAGGAATTATAGAAAGATTATCAAAACAATATGGAAAACCTATTATATGGAATGAAAAAACTTACTATGCTTTTCCAACAATAGAAGAATTATCAAAAGCGTCAGTAGAAGATTTAAGAAAATTAGGGCTAGGCTTTAGAGACCAAAGGGTATATGAAACAACAAAACTTATTCTTACAAAACAAGTAAACTTACAGGAATTACAAAATAAAAAAAGTAGCAAAGAAATAAGAGAAATATTATTAACTCTTCCAGGTGTTGGACCAAAGGTTGCAGATTGCATAATGTTATTTTCAACATTGAAATGTTTAGATGTATTCCCAGTTGATGTATGGGTAAGAAGAGTTATGAACGAACTATACTTTAAATTGCCAGAAGAAAGCAAATTAAAAAGAGAGCAAATAGAAGCTTTAGCAAAAGAAAAATATGGAAACTTAGCTGGTATAGCACAGCAATATTTGTTTTATTGGAAAAGAGAGGCGTAATGGGGACAGTCCCTTTTTACCCAAAAAGGGAAAAAGGGACAAGTCATATTTTTAACTTGTGTCCCATAGGCGACAAAGTGTCGCTTAAACAAACGTCCAAACCGCGACAAAAAGGAGGGAGAAAGTTTTGAGTTTACAAATTATATATGGAGTAGCAGGAACTGGAAAAACTAGCTATTTATTTGAGCAAGTACAAGAAAAAGTAAAGCAAAATTCTATATATCCTATAAAAATAATTACACCAGAGCAGTTTTCTTTTACTGCAGAAAAGCAACTTCTAGAAACATCTCCTTCTAAAAGTATGTTAAAGGCAGAAGTTATTACATTTAATCGTATGGCTTACAGAATTTTAAATGAAGTTGGCGGAAAAACAAAATTAAGACTATCTAGTTCAGGTAGAGCAATGCTTATCAATCATATTTTAATAAATCAGAAAAATGATTTTTCATTTTTAGGAAATTCAGAAGAAAATGTAGAAATGATAACAAGACAAATAACAGAACTAAAAAAACATAAAGTAGGTACACAAGAACTAGAAAAGGCTATAAATAGTGCAGAAAGTAAATATTTAAAGCTTAAACTTCAAGATATAAAGAATTTGTATGATGCATATTCTAAAATTATTGAAAACAAGTACGTAGACGAAAATGATGGATTAACACTTCTAGCAGAAAAACTAGAAGCTTCAAAAGAATTTGCAAATTGTGATATATACATTGATGAATTTGTAGGTTTTACAATTCAGGAATATGAAATATTAAGAAAATTAATGAAATTATCTCATAAAATAACAATTACTATATGCGCAGATAATCTAAATGAAAATACTAATCCAGATACAGATGTATTTTATGCAAATAAACAAACCGCATATAAGATTATGAAAATAGCAAATGATGAAAATATATTTATAGAAGAGCCAATCTATATAAAAGAAGTAAAAAGATTTAAATCTAAAGAATTAGCACATTTAGCAAGTAATATGAGTACACCATTTTATAAAAAGTACGATGAAAAGGTAGAAAACATTTCAGCATTTCTTGCAAGCAATCCATATTCTGAAATAGAAAATGTTGCTATACAAATAGTAAAGTTAGTAAAACAAGGCTATAGATATGAAGATATTTCAGTTATTACAAAAAACATAGATACATATTCAAGCTTATGCAAAGCAATATTTTCAAAATATAATATTCCAGTATTTATTGATGAGAAGAAAGACTTTAGCAGTAATATTTTAGTTAAGTATATATTATCTATTCTAGAGGTATTATCTAAAAATTGGTCTTATGAAGCGGTATTTGGCTATGTAAAAACTGGTTTTCTTCCATTAGATGAACAAGAAATAGCTATTCTTGAAAATTACTGTATAAAATGGGGAATTAAAGGAAGCAAATGGTATTCAAAAGAATGGAAATTTTATGATGAAACAGAAGAAGAACAAAAACAAATTTTATATAGTAAAAATCAAGTTACAACTCCACTTCTTGAATTTAAGAAAAAACTTCAGGGTTTAAAAACAGCAAAAGATATATCAACTGCAATTTATGAATTTTTACTTAGTAACAACATATTAGAAAAGTTAGAACAAAAAATTCAATACTTAACAGAAATTAATGAACTAGAAAAAGCAAAAGAATATGAAAAAAGCTTTGAAGTATTTATACAATTATTAGATGAAATTGTATTAGTTCTAGGTGAGCAAAATATTACATTTGAAAAATATGCAAAAATTTTAAAAATGGGCTTTACTCAAAGCGACTTAGGAGTAATACCAGAGGCAGCAGATCAAGTAGTAATAGGAGACGTTGACCGTTCTAGATCACACAAAATTAAAGTATGCTTTCTAATAGGATTAAATGATGGCGTTTTTCCAAATGCTCAAAAAGAAGAAGGATTTTTAGATGATAATGATAGACAAATATTAAAAAATCAAGGAATTGAACTTGCAAAAGGAACAATGGAAATGCTTTATGATGATAACTTTAATATTTATAAAGCATTTACTACAGCAGAAGAAAAGTTATATTTATCTTACACATCATCAGATTCAGAAGGAAAATCTTTGAGACCATCAATTATTATTAATAAAATAAAAAGAATATTTCCAAATCTTATTGAAGAAAGTGATATTATAAACAAAAAAAGCGAAATTTTATTACAGAATACTACATTTGATGAATTGCTTGTAAAATTAAGAGACCTAAAAGAAGGAAAACAAATAGAGCCAGTTTGGTTTCAGTTATATAATTATTATTCTATAAATCAAAAAGATAAATTAGAGAATGCATTAAAAGCAATTAAATATCAAAACATACCAGAAAAAATACAAAAAGAAAATTTAAATAAACTATATGGAAGTACTTTAAAAACAAGTATATCACGCTTAGAAAAGTATAAATCATGTGCATTTTCATATTATTTAAAATATGGACTAAAATTAGAAGAAAAAAGTAATTTTAAAGTAGAATCAATAGACACGGGAAATTTTATGCATGATGTAATAGATACTTTTTTTGAAAGGCTGGAAGAATTAGAACTTAATGTAAAAAAAATTACAGATGAGCAAATAAAATCTATAACAGAAGAAATAGTAGAAGAAAAGTTAAATTTAAAAAAATATGATATTTTTAGCAGTATTCCAAAATATAAGGTTTTGGCACAAAGATTAAAAAAAGTAGTAACAAATTCAATGAAATATATTGTAAATAGTCTTAAATATAGCGACTTTGAAGTACTAGGACATGAATTAGAATTTAAAGAAGGAAAAAAATATAGTCCAATTACATTTACATTAAATGATGGAAAAAAGGTAGAAATTACAGGAAAAATAGACAGAGTAGATATTGCAAAAACGAGTGATGGCAAATATATTAGAATTATTGACTACAAATCATCTATAAAAAATATCAATTTAAATGAAGTACTAGCAGGTTTACAATTACAGCTTTTAACTTATTTAGATGCAACCTGTAAAGAAGAAGATGTACTTCCTGCAGGTGTGTTTTACTTTAATTTAATAGATCCTATTATAAATGCAAATAGTGATTTAGAAGAAGAACAAATTACAGAAGAACTTAAAAAACAATTTAAAATGCAAGGTCTAATACTTGCAGATAGTAAAATTGTAAAAAAGATGGATACAAGTCTAGAAACAGGAAACTCAAACATAATTCCAGCATATATAAATAAAGATGGAGAAGTTAGTGAAAAAACGAATACTTTAAACCAAAAACAATTTGAAAATTTGCAAAAATATATGGAAAAAATTATAAAGCAAATTTCAGAAGAAATTCTAAGTGGTAATATTGCAATAGAGCCATATTATAGGTTAAAAGATAAAAAGACTCCATGTGAATATTGCGAATATAAATCTATTTGTGGGTTTAACCAAACTACTGAAAATAATTATAGATATATTGCAAATTTGCCTAAAGATGCTGTACTTGAGCAAATGAAAAAAGTGTGATATAAAGAAAGGAAAGAAAGTATGACAAAAATTTGGGAGAATGAAAAGTTAATATGTGTAGAAGAAAAAGATGTACAATACATACAATTTAAAAAACTATTAGAATACCCAGAAATAAAACATTGTTATACACTAAGAAAAAATTTAAATTTTCCACCAATTTATAAAAATGAACAATTATTAAAGCAAAGCTATAAAAAAATTTGTAGCTGTTTAGATTTAGACTATACAAAAATAGTAAAGCCACATCAAACACATACTACAAATGTGGAAATTGTAAACGAAGTAAAATCTTTAGAAAATGTTGATGGCTTATTAACAAATAAAAGTGCCCTTATATTACTTACTACTTCAGCTGACTGCATTTCTTTACTATTATATGATCCAAATAAAAAAGTAATTGGAAGTATTCATTCTGGCTGGAGAGGAACACTAGCAGGTATTTGCAAAAATGCAATTAATAAAATGATAGAAAGTTATAATTCAAAACCAGAAGATATAATTTGCTGCATATGTCCAAGTATAAGAAGCTGCTGTTTTGAAGTAGATGAAGATGTTAAAAACTTGTTTTATGAGCAATATAAAAGTTTACTTGAAATAGAAGATATTATAACAAAACATGAAATGAAAGAAGGAAAACAAAAATACAAAATAGACACAGTAAAAATAAATATTTGCTTATTAAAAAGTTTAGGCTTAAAAGAAGAAAACATTATAGATAGCAATATTTGTACAGTATGCCATAGCAATGAATTTCATTCATATAGAGCAGATAAAGAAGAGTCTGGTAGAAATGCTGCAATTGTGTCGCTTAAGGGACGTTAGTTAAAGCGACAATATGTCGCTTATGTGACACATATTAAAAAAATGATTTGTAATTTAAAAAATGACTTGTCCCTTTTTACCCAAAAGGGGAAAAAGGGACTGTCCCCAAAAAGGAGTTAAAATAATATGATACCACAAAAATTAAAAAAAGGTGATACAATAGGCCTTATTTCTCCATCAGAAGCTATTACTAAAGATGATTTAGAAATAATTAATAAATCTATTTACTTAATGGAAAGTTCAGGCTTTAAAGTAAAATTTGCAGAGCATGCTTTAAAGAATACTTTAGGTTATGGTGCAACAGCAAAGCAAAAAGCAGAAGATATAAATTCAATGTTTCAAGATGATAGCGTAAATGCAATATTTTGCATTTGTGGAGGATTTAATTCAAACAGTACATTTGATTATTTAGATTATGATAAAATTAAATATAACCCTAAAATTGTTTGTGGATTTAGCGATTCTACATCACTTTTAAATGTAATTTATAGCAAAACTGGCTTAGTTACATTTCATGGGGCAACATTTAAAGCATTAACCTCTTGGCAAACAGAGTATGGTTATAAAGAAGTAATAAAACGTCTATCAGAAGGTGGTCTTGGCTTAGGAACAGCAGATGATGAATATGTTACTGTAAAAGAAGGAGTAGCAAAAGGAATTTTAGTTGGTGGAAATTTAAGCTTAGTAAATGAAATGTCAAGTGGAAAATATCAAATTGATTTTGCAGATAAAATTTTATTTATAGAAGAACTATTTATAGAAACACCTCCAGCATTAGCAAGTAATTATTTATATAACATGAAACAAAACGGTGTATTTGATAAAATTAAAGGAATATGGGTTGGAAATTATGATGGAAGTATAGCTTTAGAAAAAATTTTACTAGACACATTAGATGGAGAATATAAATTTCCAATAATAAAATCAAATAACTTTGGACATACAGATAGGAAAACTGTAATTCCAATTGGAACAATGGCAAAAATTAACACAGAAGAAAAAGTTAAAATAGAGTTATTAGAAAATTGTGTTTCTTAAAGGACATATGTATTTATAATATATGTCCCAAAAACGACAAAGTGTCGCCTGAACAAACGTCCCTTAAGCGACAAAAAGGAGAAGAAGATGTACGAAACATGGGAAGAACTAGAAAATAGTATTCAAAATTGTAGTAAATGTAAGTTATGTCAAAATAGGCATAATATAGTATTTGGAGAAGGAAATAAAGAAGCTGACATAATGTTTATTGGTGAAGGACCTGGAGCAGACGAAGATGCCCAAGGGCTTCCTTTTGTAGGAAGAGCAGGCCAGCTCATGAATAAAGCATTTCAAGGGTTAGGAATAGAAAGAGACAAAGTATATATTGCTAATATTGTAAAATGCAGACCACCATCTAATAGAGTACCTGAAGATGATGAGGCGATTGCATGCTTAGATTATCTAAGAAATCAAGTAATATTAGTAAAACCTAAAATAATTGTTTTACTAGGAAGTACAGCGCTTAAAAATATTTTAGGAAAGGAATATGGAATAACTTCAAGTAGAGGAAACTGGATAGAACAAAAAGAAATATATTATATGCCAACATGGCATCCAGCGGCACTATTAAGAGACGAAAACAAAAAGATTGAATTTTGGAAAGATTTAAAAGAAGTAGTAAATAAATATGAAAAACTAAAACAAGCATAAAAACTTAAATGAAAGGTCTAAAACAATGAAGGAAGAAATGCAAAAAAAATTAGATTATTGTTTAAATTGTGTAGCAAAGCCTTGTAGCAAAAAAGGTTGTCCACTTTCAAATGACATTCCAATATTTATTAAATATGCAAAGGAAGGAAACTTAGAAGAAGCATATTATACTTTAGCTAAAACAACAGTATTAGGAAGCATTTGCGGTAGAATATGTCCTCATCAAAAACAATGTGAAGGCAGCTGCATAAGAGGAATAAAACAAGAACCAGTAAGTATAGGAGAAATAGAAGCCTATATATTTGATAATGCTTTAGAAAAAGGCTATAACAAAAACATTAAAATAGAAAATACTTTAAAAGGCAAAAAAGTAGCAGTAGTTGGAGGAGGACCAGCAGGACTTACTTGTAGTAGCTTTTTGGCATTAAAGGGTGCAAAAGTTACAATATATGAAAAATATAATAAGCTTGGTGGAATTTTAAGTCATGGAATACCAGAATTTAGATTAGACCCAAAAGTGCTAGAAAAAACAATTAATGCAATATTAGAATTAGGCATAAATGTAGAATATGGAAGAAAGTTAGGAAAAAATTTAATATTAGAAGAATTAAAAAATAATTATGATGCAGTATTTTTATCTTTTGGGGCTAATATTCCAAGAAAAATGGTAATACCAGGAGAAGAATTAGAAGGTGTTTATGGAGGTAATACTTTATTAGAATTACAAAACCATCCAGATTATACAAATAAAAAAGTAGCAATAATTGGTGGCGGAAATGTAGCAATGGACTGTGCTAGAACTATAAAAAAATTAGGTGCTAAGCAAGTAGTAGTTATATATAGAAGGTCAGAAGTAGAAATGCCAGCTGAAAAAAAAGAAATTGAAGATGCTAAAAAAGAAAATATAGAGTTCTTATTTCAAAATAATATTACCAAAATACTAGGAGACAAAAAAGTAGAAAAGATTGAATGTATCAAAACAGAACTTATTCAAAAAGATGGAGAAAATAGAAAAGTACCAGTAGATATTGAAAACAGTAATTATATTATGGATATGGACTATGTAGTAATGGCAGTAGGAGCAAAAGTAGAAATGGAAATATTAGAAAGTCAAAACTTAACTGCTACAGTAAAGAAATATTTAGAAGTTGGAGAAGATTATAGAATTGATGGAACTAATATTTTTGCAGGAGGAGATTTAATAGGAACTACATCAACTGTAGCATGGGCAGCAAGAGATGGAAGAGAAGCGGCTAAAAAAATAGAAGAATACTTAACACAAAAAGATTAATAATAAAAATAGGCAATTGCTTAATATAAAATCAATTGCCTATTTTTATTATTTCTATTCTTTTTCTTCTTCCTTATTACTTAAGAATAATTTTCTTAAAGCCTTAAACAAATTAGCAAGCTTAGATTCTTTTACAACAGTTAATGAAACATTATTAATAATTGCTTCATATCTATTTTCTAAATCTGCCATTTTATCAACATAGTAATTATTAAAATCAAAATAATTTTCTGTAATACCAATATAATTTTGATAATTATATAATTTTGTTCTATAAATTTCTATTTCTTGTGTAGTATTTAAATTGTTAAATTCTTTATTAAAATAAGAAGAAAATATTAAGTCTTGAGTTTGTATAAAAGTTTTTCTTAAATCTGTTTTATAATTATATATTTTCATACCAATTTTCTGAGCTTTTGCAGTATCGCAATTATCATCTAATAATTGGTTATTTAACTTTATAATTTTCTCTTCTATATATAAAAGTTTATCTAAATTTGATTGTACTTTTAAGAATTCTTTTCTACCTAACAATTTAATAGCTTCTAATTTGAAAGTATCTGTACTAAAAAATGTACTTTCAAATAATGCATCTTCTCCTATTATGTAAGTTAATTGCTTAACCAAGTTACAAAGAAGAGGATAGTAATTAGGGCTATTAGTAGGAAGAGAAATTTCATAATATTTTACAATATCTTCAGATTGATTTAAAACTTTAGAAGTAAGTAACTGAACAGCGCCTTCATTTAATGCCATACCATAAGTTTTAAATTCACTATATTCGCAAAGTCCTAAACGATATAAATTACCATCTTTATCTTTTACTTCTTGTAAATGATGTATAAATTCATGTATAGCAAATTTTTCAAGTTCATCTAAAGGAACACCTTGTTTAAAATATATAGATGAATTTTTATAAAAATAATTAGCCTCTGCAAATCCTTCTGGCATTTTAGCTAAAAACATAGGAAGTCTGGCAAATTCAATAAATAATTGCTTAGAACTAAAATGAGCCTTAGGAAAAGCTTCGCAAATCTTAGAAGATACATTTTTTGCAAGTGAATTAACGCTTAGAGTATCTAATCTTCCAACTATTTCAATTCCATCTTTTTTAAGTTCTGTTTCAATATTCATTAGTTTCTCCTTAGTATTTTCTAGCAGATATTATACAACATAATATGACAAAAATGTATGACAAAACGTTTACAGTTATATTACAAATATGTAACATAAAAAGGGAAAAGTCTTTTGCTTTAAAATTATAATACTTATTAATAAACAAAAAGATAGAGTTTTATCTTAATTTATAGCCTAAAAGTAAGTATTTTTCTTAAGACAAAACTCTATTATATTTTTTAATTATTTTAAAACAATATTATAAATTTTGTTTTTAATATAAATTTCCTTAACTATAGTTTTATCAGATACAGCATTTTGAACAGCTGTAAGATTATGTACTTTCCCTTTTACTGATTCTTCATCTTCATCTACTGAAATTTCTATAGTTGCTTTTACTTTACCATTTACTTGAATTGGAATTTCAATTGTATCATCTACTGTTTTAGATTTGTCATAAGTAGGCCAAGGTGTATTTGCTATTGTGTTATGTTCTCCAATTATTTCAAATAATTCTTCTGTCATATGTGGTACAAAAGGATTTAATAATTGAAGTAATGTTTTAAACTCAGCTTTATTAATTCTTTTTAATCTATAAAACTCATTTACCATTGTCATAAATGTACTAACTGCTGTATTAAATTTCATTTCTTCAATATCAGAAGAAACTTTTTTAATAGCTTTATGCATCATTTTTTCAAATTCAGGAGAATATGTATCTCCATCTACTAAGAAATCTTGTAAATTCCATACACGATCTAAGAATTTGTTACATCCACGAATACTCTCCATAGACCAAGGTGCTGTTTGGTCAAATGGTCCCATAAACATTTCATAAATACGAAATGTATCTGCACCAAACTCATTTATAATATCATCTGGATTAATAACATTTCCTTTAGATTTAGACATTTTTTCACCATTTGAACCTAAAATCATACCGTGTGAAGTACGCTTTGAATAAGGCTCTTTTGTAGGAACAACACCAATATCATATAAAAATTTATGCCAAAATCTAGAATATAATAAGTGAAGTGTCGTATGCTCCATACCACCATTATACCAGTCAACAGGTCCCCAGTAATCTAAGGCTTCTTTAGAAGCAAGTGCATTTTTATTATGTGGATCCATATAACGTAAATAATACCAAGAAGAACCAGCCCATTGAGGCATTGTATCTGTTTCACGTTTAGCAGGTTTTGAGCAATGTGGACATGTTGTATTTACCCATTCTGTATGTTTTGCAAGTGGAGATTCTCCATTTTCTCCAGGCTCATAATCTTCAATATTTGGTAATTCCAAAGGAAGTTCTTCTTCTTTAATTGGAACCCATCCACAGTCTTCACAATAAACCATAGGAATTGGCTCGCCCCAATAACGTTGTCTTGAAAATACCCAGTCACGAAGTTTGTAATTTACTTTTCTAGTTCCAATACCATTTTCTTCTAAGTAGTCAATAACCTTTTTCTTAGCATCTTCTACAGATAATCCTGTTAAAAAGCCTGAATTAATTAGTTTTCCAGTAGCAACATCTGTAAAAGCTTCTTTTTCTATGTTACAAACAACATCAGGAGAATTTGATTCTATAACTTGAATCATTGGTAAATCAAATTTTTTAGCAAATTCCCAGTCTCTTGTATCATGAGAAGGAACAGCCATAATAGCACCTGTACCATAAGTAATTAAAACATAGTCTGAAACCCAAATAGGAATTTCTTTGTTTGTTAATGGATTAATAGCTTTAATTCCTTTAATTTCAACACCAGTTTTTTCTTTATTAAGTTCAGCACGCTCGAAATCAGATTTCATAGCAGCTTTATTTTGATATTCTTTTACTTCATTTAAATTTGTAATTTCGTTTGATAATTCTTCAATAATAGGATGCTCTGGTGCTACTACCATATATGTTGCACCAAATAAAGTATCTGGTCTTGTAGTATATACAATAAGTTCTTTATCATGACCACTTATTTTAAACTTAACTTCTGCACCTTCGCTTCTACCAATCCAATTTTTTTGCTGTGTTTTAATTTTATCTAAATAATCAACATCATCTAAATCATCTATTAATCTTTGAGCATATTCTGTAATTTTAAGCATCCATTGACTTTTTTCTTTTTGAACAACAGGGCTACCACATCTTTCACAAACACCATTTACAACTTCTTCGTTTGCTAAACCAACTTTACAACCTGTACAAAAGTTAATAGGCATTGTAGTTTTATAAGCCAAACCATGTTTAAATAATTGAATAAAAATCCATTGAGTCCATTTATAATATTCTGGATCTGTAGTATTTACAACTCTAGACCAGTCAAATGAAAAGCCCAAAGCTTTTAATTGTTCTGTAAAATGAGCAATATTTTTTTCAGTTGTAATTTTAGGATGTACATGATTTTTAATTGCATAGTTTTCAGCAGGTAAACCAAATGCATCAAATCCTATTGGATATAAAACATTATAGCCTTCCATTCTTTTCTTTCTTGCAATAATGTCTAATGCTGTATAGCTTCTAGGATGCCCAACATGCAAACCTTGTCCAGAAGGATAAGGAAATTCAATTAATCCATACCATTTTTTTTGAGATGGATTATCTTTTGCATAAAAAGTACCTTCACTATACCATTTATTTTGCCATTTTTTTTCAATTTCTTTAAAGTTATATGCCATATTTTTCGCTCCTTTTTGTAACTAAAGTTCTACTATAAATATTTTGCTTTAAATAATATTATAGTAACTTAAAACAATATTATAAAGCATATTATATAATATTTTTTACTTAAAATAAAGGGGAAAGCTTAAAAAAATTGAATTTACCTGAAATATAGGCATTTTAAAAGTTTGACACAAAATGAAGTATATGATATAATCTAGTAGTTAAATGCTATTATTTGACAGACTATAAACGCAAAGGAGAGAACTATGAGTAAAGCAGTTCAATTTGGATTGGGGTTTGTAGCAGGAAGACCTAATGTATGCAAAATTATAAATAATACTTATGAACAATTAATAAATCAATTTAAAAATAGTGAAAATAAAGTAGAATTAACGATATTTATTCTTTTTGATTTAGGCTATCAATATACAACAAGAGTAGATTTTTATGGCTTAATGCCAAATGTATATAAAGATATTAAAATAAAATATATTACGCCAGAAGACATTGAAGAAATGAAAAAAAGGCTTGTTGGTAGAGGAAACCTTACAAAAGATGAGGCAGAATTATTTTTCGGACATGGACATGCTAAAGGAAGAAACACATTAATGTATTATGCCTTTATTAGAAATATTGATTATCTTTTATTTTGGGATGATGATGAATATCCTGTGGCATGCATAAAAAATAATGAAACAAAAGAAATTATATGGCAAAAGCAAGATAATATTTCTAAACATTATGAATATATTCAAAATGCAGATGTAACTATTGGGTATCATTGTGGATATATTTCACCAATTCCATATGTTGAACTAAATGAAGATGTGGATGAGGGACTTTTTAGAGACTATATAGAAGCCATTAGTAATGATATTATTTCATGGGATTCTATACGCAATAAATTTGTAAAAGATAATGGAATTACTTATGCAGAGCCAAAACTTGCAAATGGAGAAGGAGTTTATGAAATAGAAAAACAAAACGGTGGCAAGTGGGTTGCTGGTTCTACATTATGTTTAAATTTAAAACATATAGATAAAATTCCAGCATTTTATAACCCAGAAGGAGCAAGAGGAGAAGATACATTCTTTTCTACATTATTAGATGAAGCAAAAGTTATAAAAGTACCAGTATACCATTTCCATGATGGATTTTTAAAATATACCAATATTTTAAGAGGAAAATATCCAAAGAACTTAAGAAAAATAAAAGTAGAAGATGAGCAAATTGCAAAAAGATTTATACAAGCTTCTAGAGGATGGATAAAATATAAACCATTATTTCAATATATTACAGATAAGGAAAACTACAAAACAAAAATGGCAGAAATTCATAGAAAGCTAGAAGCAGGTATTCCTGAAATTAATAAGCTATTTGAAGGAGAAGACTGCAATATTTTAATAGATGATTTAAATAAATATGACAAAAATGTTAAGAAACATTATGCAGAGTACATAAAAACAAATGAAATTTGGAATAAATTAAAATCTAAATAAAGGAGAAAAGTTATGATTAAAAAAGGTCTTATTTCTATAATTATGCCAACTTATAAAAGAGGAGAAATGATTACAGAAGCAGTAGATTCAGTATTAAATCAAACTTACCAAAATTATGAAATTATTATTGTAAATGATTGTTCACCTGATAATACAGACGAAGTTATACAGAAACATTATGCTAGTAATGAAAAAGTAAAATACTATCATAATGAAAAAAATTCTGGCGCTGGAGTTACTAGAAAAAATGGATATATTAAAAGTACTGGTGAATATCTTGTTTTTATGGATGATGATGACTATTATACAGACAATGAATTTTTTGCAAAAGCAATAAAAGTATTTAATGAGTCAGACGAACCACTTTCCTTTGTATCAGCAAATTCTTCTATTAAATATGAAATTGACCAAACTTATGAAAATAAGCCTCTTAATATTTCTAATAAATTAGATAACATAGAATACTTAAAGGGCTTTCAAACGATTTACGAAAAACCAAATTCAACATTTACTACAATATTTAAAAGAGAAGATATTTATGATATTGATAATGTAGAAATGTTAAATGATTCTTCTATTTATATGAGAGCTTTACTAAAAAATAAAGTTTATATTTTAGAAGACTTTATTGGAGTATATAGAGTTCATGATAAAAATATGTCATTTAACTTAAAATTAGATTTTTTATTAGATAACTTAGATGAAAAAAAGAGAATAGATAATATTATTAAAGAAAAAAATCTTATTGAAAAAGAAAATAATTGGCTATATGAACAAGTAATGTTAACTGCTAGATATTATGTTTTAGGCTCTAAACCAAGTAAAGAAAACTTTGAAAAGCTAATATCTTGGTGTAATGAAAATATGGAAAATAGTAAAATAAGTCAAGAATTAACAAATTTATATTTAAAGGGAGAAAATTAAAGTGAAGAAAAAAAGGTTTTTTATTTTAGCCTATGCAAAAGCTAACTTAGGAGATGATTTATTTATATATATGCTTTTAAAGGAATATCCTAATATACAATTTTATATAAATATTGAAAATGATGAACATGCAAGGCTATTTAAAAATTTTTCAAATATTATAGTATTAAAGGAAAAAGAAAAAACTTTAACAAAACAAAATGCAAAAGATTATGATGGCTATATATATATTGGCGGCTCTATTTTTATGGAAGGTGGAGTTGTTTATAATATATCTGAACAATTTTTAGAATTTATGAAGGAATGCAAAAAAAATAATATTCCATTTCACTATATTAGCTCAAATTTTGGACCATATTATACACAGCAATATTTGGACTTAGCAAAAGAAGTTTATAAAAATTGTAGTAGCATTTGCTTTAGAGATAAATACTCTGCTAATCTTTTTAATAATATAGAGCAAGTTCATTATGCACCAGACTTCGCTTTTTTGTATGCTCCTAAAAGCATAGTAAAAGAGCCTAATACAGTTGGAATTTCAATAATTGACCTTAGCATTAGAAAAAATCTTGCAAACTATGAAGAAATATATTATGAAATGTTAAAAAATAATATTAACGATTATATTACACAGGGTAAAAGTATTACTCTTTTTTCATTTTGTAAATATGAGGGTGATGAAAGAGCAATTGAAAACTTTTTAAAAAAGCTTCCAAATGAAATGAGTAAGAAAATAAAAGTAGTTAAATATGATGGTAATATAGATTATTTTTTAGCTGAATATTCAAAAATGGAATATATGATATGTGCTAGATTTCACGCAATGATTCTTTCTACAGTTATGAATCAAAAATGCAAAATAATGTCATACAGCAACAAAATAGATAATGTAATAGACGATTTACAACTATTTTCAAATAATATAGTACATTTTAATAATATAACTAATGAAACTAAAATGCCATTAGAAGATTTTAAAAATGTAGAAACTAAGAAATTAGAAAAAATTATAGATGATGCTAAAATGCAATTAAATGGAGTTAATGCAAGTCTTAGAATGTAATATATAGAGGTAAAACATGTATTTAATAGTAGGTTTAGGAAATCCAGAGCCAGAGTATAGTAAAACTAGGCATAATATGGGATTTGATGTAATTAATAAAATAGCAAAAAAATATGAAATAGAATTAACAAGAACGAAATTTAACGGAATATATGCAAATACTATAATAGAAGACCAAAAGGTAATACTTTTAAAGCCACAAACATTTATGAACTTAAGTGGTCAAAGCATTGAAGCATTTGTAAGTTTCTATAAAATTCCAATAGAAAATGTTTTAGTTGTTTATGATGACATGGATATTGAAATTGGAACTATTAAAATTAGAAAAAAAGGTGGACCAGGAACTCATAATGGAGCAAAATCTGTTGTACATGAACTTTCATCAGAAGACTTTCCAAGAATTCGTGTAGGAATTGGAAAACCAGTAGATGAATATGATGCTATAGATTATGTTATAGGTCAGTTAGATGAAGAAACATATAAAAAATTAGAAGTAGGAATAGAAAAGGCATCTTTAGCTGTAATTGAATTTTTAAAAAGCGGTATTGATAATACAATGAATAAATACAATTAAAAAAGGTTAAAAAATAATTACAATTTTAACCAGATTTGTACTTAAGGAAGGATTAGTAAAAATGCAAGAAATTATCATAAAACAAGATGACAATTTTAAAAAAATAGTAGCATTAGTAGAAAATGGAAAACTTGTAGAAAAATATGAAGAAATAGAAGAAAAACAAAGATTAGAAGGAAACATATACTTAGGCAAAGTAGAAAATGTTTTAGTTCGGTATGCAAGCAGCATTTATTGATATAGGAACAGATAAAAATACATTTATTCATATAAAAGACATTATACCTAAAACTAGTAATGAAACAGGAAATAAAAACGAAAACCTAAGTAAATATAATATAAAAAATTATATACATACAGGAATGCCTATTTTAGTTCAAGTTAAAAGAGATAGTACAAACAAAAAAGGTGCAAGAGTATCAAGTCATATTAGTATACCAGGAAGATTCATAGTATTAATGCCAGAAACAGAATTTATTACTATTTCTAAGAAAATAGAAAAACAGCAAGAAAAAACTAGGTTAATAAATATTGTAAAAGAAATCTTACCGAAAGGTTATGGAATAATTATTAGAACATCAGCAGAAGGAAAGTCAGATGAATTAATAAAACAAGATATTAAAAGAGTTTTAGCTCAATATGAAGAAGTTCTACAAAAATTTAATAAATTGCAAAACAACAAAAACTTTAATCCTACACTACTATATAAAAATGATGGAATTGTTGGAAAAATATTAACAGATTTAGTAGATCAAGACTTAATGAAAGTTATTACAAATAATTCAGAAATATATAACTATGTAAAAAAATTTTTAGAAGAAACAGGATTAAAAGAAAAAGTAAAATTAGAAATCAAAAATGAAGATGTTCTTAAAATATATGATGTTGAAGAACAAATAGAAAAATCAAATAATCGCAAAATTTGGTTAAAATGTGGTGGTTTTATTACAATAGATAAAACTGAAGCTTTAACTGCAATAGATGTAAACTCTGGAAAATATGTAGGAACAAAAGATTTAGAACAAACTGTATATACAGTAAATAAAGAAGCAAGTATTGAAATTGCAAAACAATTAAGGCTTCGTGATATTGGTGGAATTATTATAATAGACTATATTGATATGGAAAAAGAAGAAACAAAACAAAAAATATTGCAAACATTAGAAGAAGCTCTAAAAAAGGATCGTTCTAAAACACAAATTGTTGGCTTTACGCCACTAGACCTTTTAGAAATGACAAGGAAACATATATGTAGTAACGACTAGAAGGTTATTAAAGACAGGCTTAGCTGCTTGTTTTTCAAGCAGTACATGAAAGGTTATAAAACAAAAAATATGAGAATAAGATATAAACCATGGGCAAGAAAAGAATTAGAAGAAAGTAAATTTTATAGAGAATATCCAGAAAAGTTAATTGGAAAATGGAGGCAAGAATTTATAAATCCTAGCCATCCATTTTTTGTAGAGCTTGGATGTGGAAAAGGGAGCTTTATTGCACAAAAAGCAGCACTTCATCCAGAAAACAATTATTTAGCAATTGATTTAGTTGATCCCATGCTAGGCTTAGCAAAAAGAAAAATAGAAGAAGTATATCATGAGCAAAACAAAGAAATAAACAATGTACTTATAACGCGTTTCGATATTGAACGAATTTTACTTATACTAAATGAAAAAGATAGTGTAGATGGAATTTATATAAACTTTTGTAATCCATGGCCAAGAGGTAAACACCATAAAAAAAGGCTAACTCATACTAAGCAATTAGAAAATTATAAAAAATTTTTAAAACCTGGTGCAAATATTTATTTTAAAACAGATGATGATAACTTATTTGAAGAAAGTATAAACTACTTTAAAGAATCAGGTTTTGAAATTAATAAAATAACACGAGATTTAGAAAATGAGCCAGATTTTTGGGAAAACATTGAAACAGAGCATGAAAAAATGTTCAAAGAGCAAGGAATTAAAATAAAAGCACTATTGGGGACAGTCCCTAATTCCCCTTTTTAGGTAATTAGGGACAGGTCTAAAAGCAAAAAATAAATTTGAATAATAAAAAATAAATAGGCAAGAATATTAAGTAAATTAAGATAGGAGAAAATACTTATGTTCTTGCCTAAATCAGTTTACTATGAAAAAAATAGTGAAAATTATGAACTTGGAAAAAAACTATTACAAGAATATAGAGAAAAAAATATTCCTTGTATAGAAATAGAGAACCACAATAATATAGAAGAAATGAGAAAAAAGCAAAATAGTGAATTTCCAAATATGAAACAAAATTTAATTATTGGAATTAGAAAAACACATAATTTTGTACCAAACCATAAAACTTCTGATTTTTTAGTTCCATACACATCATCTGGTTGTATTGCAATGTGCCTTTATTGCTATTTAGTTTGCAATTACAATAAATGTGCATATTTAAGGCTTTTTGTAAACAGAGAGCAAATGTTAGAAAAAATTATAAAAGTAGCAAATAAGGCAGAAAAAAATTTAACTTTTGAAATAGGAAGTAATAGTGATTTAATACTAGAAAACACTATAACAGGAAATCTAAATTGGACAATAGAAAATTTTTGTAATAACGAAAAAGGATTTTTAACGTTTCCAACTAAATTTGATATGGTAGATTCAATTTTACCACTAAAGCATAATGGAAAAATAATTGTCCGTATGAGTGTAAATCCAAAAGAAATAATTAGAACAATTGAAATAGGTACATCCCCTTTAGAAAAGCGAGTTCAAGCAATTAACAAATTAGCAGATGCAGATTATAAAATAGGAATTTTAATAGCACCAATTATATTAGTTGAAAATTGGAGAGAGAAATATAAAGAATTAATAGAGTATTTAGCAGAAAATTTAAGTAAAAAAGTAAAAGAAAATGTATTTTTTGAAATTATTTTTATGACTTATAGTTATATACATCGAAAAATAAATGAAGAAGCTTTTCCTACTTTAATAAATTTATATAACCCTAATATTATGACAGGTAGGGGAAAAGGAAAATATACTTATAATAAAGAAGTTAGAGGTGAAGCAGAAATTTACTTAAGAGACCTCATGAGAAAATATTTTCCAAATAATGAAATTAAATATATTGTATGAGAAAATTCAAAATTTAGTTACTGTTAATGATTTTATAGTTAATTGCTAGAATAGTAATAGTTTTCTTGTTTTTCAAATTGCCCGTTGCAGTAGTATTCTCAAAGAAGAAAAGTCAGAACGGGACCTCTCAAAACTACGAAAACTAGTACTATTCTAGCTTTAAAATTATAACTATTAACAAATTTTTCACACTCTAGACATAATTGATATTTATAATATATAATAAATGTAAATTGTAATCATACTTTTGAAAGGAAGTAATAAAAATGAACGATATTACAATATTAGTAGTAGATGATGAATCTAGAATGAGAAAATTAATAAAGGATTTTTTAATGCAAAAAGATTATTCTATATTAGAAGCTGCAGATGGAGAAGAAGCATTAAAAGTATTTGAAGAAAATCAAAGCAAAATAAATTTAATTTTATTAGATGTTATGATGCCTAAACTAGATGGATGGTCTGTACTCCGCCAAATTAGACAAACTTCAAAAGTACCAATTGTTATGCTAACTGCAAGAGGAGAAGAACAAGACGAACTATTTGGCTTTGAACTAGGAGTAGATGAATACATTTCAAAACCAGTAAGTCCTAAAATTTTAGTAGCAAGAGTTGAAGCTATATTAAAAAGAACAATGGGAGATAAAAAAGATGTACAAGACTATGGCGGAATAACTATAGATTCAGATGGAAGAACCGTAAAAATAGACGGAAAACAAGTAGAAATGAGTCTTCGCGAGTATGAATTATTAAAATATTTAGTAGATAATCAAGGAATTGCATTATCTAGAGATAAAATTCTAAACAATGTATGGAACTATGACTATTATGGAGATTCTAGAACAATAGATAGCCATATAAAAAAAATAAGACACAAACTAGGAAAAAAAGGAAAATACATAGAAACTATGAGGGGCGTAGGTTACAAATTCGAAGTAAAATAATAACTAATAACTGCCTAAAATAAAAAGGAATGATTAATAAATATGGAAAAAATAAAAAAACAATTAAAATCAGTAAGATTCAGGTTATTTATTACATTTTGCATTGTTATTATGTTTTTAGTATTTTGCTTAATTGCTATAAATAGACTAGTTTTGGAAAACTTTTATATGTATAGTAAAACAAAAACTATTAAAGGAGTATATCAAAAAATTAATGCATATTATGAAAATCCAGACCTTAATAGCAATTTAGAAAGTGAATTAAAAAAGATTGCATATAAAAATAATTTTGATATTCTAATAAAGGCAGATACAAATTTAATAATTTTTTCTACTAATAGAGACTTTTTAGACAATTTAGAAAAAATTACTAACATAATGTCTATAAATGAGCAACTAAAGGGAGACAACATAATTTATAAAGATGAAAATATGCAAATTAGAAAAATAACAGACAATACAAATAACCTAAATTACATACTTTTAACAGGTAAACTTGTGAATGATTATAGTTTATATATTAGAATTCCAATAGCACCAATTGAAGAAAGTGTTAGAATATCTAATGAAGCATTAGTACTAATTGGATTTCTTACAATTATAGTAGCATCTTTTGCAGTATCATTTATTTCTCGCAAATTTACAAAACCTATTTCTGAGTTAAATGAAATTACTAATCAAATGGCAAATTTAGACTTTAGTAAAAAATATAGAATTACAGATTTTGATGATGAAATAAATGAGCTTGGAAGAAATATTAATACCATGTCAGACAAACTAGAGGCTACAATTAAACAACTAAAAGAAAATAATAAAGAACTAGAAAAAGATATTGAAGAAAAGTCTAAAATAGATGAAATGAGAAAACAATTTATTTCAGATGTATCACATGAACTAAAAACTCCAATTGCTTTAATACAGGGGTATGCAGAGGGATTAGTTGAAAATGTAAATAAAGATGAAGAATCTAAAAAGTTTTATGCAGAGGTAATTTTAGATGAATCAAACAAAATGGATGCATTAGTAAAACAACTTTTAGAATTAATGAAGCTAGAATATGGAAAAAGAGAGTTTAATAATAAAAAATTTAATCTAGTTGAACTTATAACAGAAGTAATTAGAAAATGTCATGTTATGCTTGAAGAAAATAGTATAGAAGTAATATTTAATCAAAATGAGCCAGTATATGTATATGCAGACGATTTTTACATTGACCAAATTGTAACAAATTATTTTACAAATGCAATAAAAAATGCGGAAAATATAAATGGAAAAAAGCAAATACAAATTAGCATACAAATAAATGAAGATAAAGCAAGAGTATTTGTATTTAATACTGGCAAAAACATTCAGCAAGATGATTTAGACAGAGTTTGGGGAAGATTTTACAAAGTAGATACTTCTAGAAATAGAGAAAATGGTGGAAGTGGAATAGGCCTTTCAATAGTAAAGGCAATTCAAACTAATTACAAAAATAGTTATGGTGTAGAAAATAAGGAAAATGGGGTAGAATTTTATTTTGATATTAATTTGAGCAATTAATTAGCAAATGTAGGTTACTAATTAATGATTTTATAGTTAATAGCTTGAATAGTACTAGTTTTCTTGTTTTTCAAATTGCCCGTTGCTAGTTGCAGGCTTAGAGAAGTAAAGTCAGAACGGGACCTTTCAAAACTGCGAAAAATAGTACTATTCAAGCTATAATGAAATTATACTATAGTATCATATGTCGAAACAAGTCGATATAAGTCGATGAAAAGTTCTTTACAAATTAATAAAATTGGTGTATTATAATTGCAGTTTTAAAAAATTGCAATTTTTTTAAAAACATAAGAAAAATATTTAGAAAAAATTTTTATAATTTATCTTATATTAAATTATTTTATCAAAGGCATTTTAATTATTACTTTATGTGTAAAATTAAATTTTAGTTTCTTAAATTAAAATTCCAAAAAATTTAATATTATTAAAAGGCAGGTGCAGTTTATGTGATTAGTTATACAAAGAAAAATGTAAGAGTTTTAACCTTAATTTTAACTACAGTTTTATTTTTGCTATTTCATCTTATTTATTTATATTTTCAAAAACCAAATGAAAAAAATTATTCTAAGCAAATTTATTCTATAGCAATTCCAAATTATTCTACAAATTTTTCAGACTATTATTTATCAAATAATAAAACAAATATTGAAGATAAAGCTTTAAATAAAAGCAATGAAAAGATAGAAAATAATACTAAAAATAATCAAAAGTCTTTATCTATTTCAAAAAAGCCAACTGAAAATTATAAAGTAAGTGTGTTAAATGAATATGTATCTTCAAATAATAATTCAAATAAAAATGACGTTGAAGAACTAAATTCTAGCCCTAAAACACAAACTCAAGTACTTGAAGAAAATAAAGATATAACTTGGAGAATTCAAATACCTAAAATTAACTTAGATGCACATATTAAAGAAGGAATTACTAATTCTGTGTTACTTAGTTCTATAGGACACTTTGAGCAAACTAGCAAATGGCAGGGCAATGTGGCATTAGCAGCACATAATAGAGGCTACAAATGTAATTTTTTTCAAAATATAAAAGACTTACAAATAGGAGATGAAATAATTTATACTACAGCAAATAATAAAAAAGTTTATAAAGTACAAATAAACAAAACTATTTTAGACACAGATTGGAGCTACTTACAAAATACAAAAGATAACAGAATTACTTTAATTACATGTGAAGAAAATAGAAAAGAATATAGAAGATGTGTGCAAGCAGTAGAAATTGCAAATTATAAAATTAAATAAAAAGGAGAAAATAAATGTTTAAATTAAAGAAAATAATATATATATTAATGGTACTAGTTACTATTTTTACAAGCTTTTCAATTTTTTTAGGAATAAATAAAACACAAGCAGCTACTATTTTACCAAAGGAGGAAATGAATTTATATTCAAAAGGTACAATTATACGTTGCAAATATAAAGGAGAGCCAGTTTCTGTACAAGTTGTGCATTGCTCAGATAATAAACTCCCAGCATATGGCTTAGATAGAACCAAAACTAGTATAACTCCAAGCAAGCCATATTCTGTAAATATAGATGGCTTGGTAACAAATCAAAGAGTTTGGAGAGCAATAGTTAATGGATACCCATTTAAAACATATAAAGAATTAGGCTGTACTAATGAACTTGAAGCTTATATTGCAACTAAAATAGCAGTATATGATGCTTTTTATAATTTTGATTTAGATGAATTTACAGAATATGTTAAAGGAGAAAAAAATAATGAATATACAATAAAAGCAATAAAAGATATTATAACTATAGCAAGAAGCTCAGAACAAGTAAAAACAGTAGCTAATATAGAAGCTAAAGAGGAAAATTCAAAATGGCAAGTAGATGATTTAAATAATAATTATATTAGTAAAACTTATAATGTAACAGCATCAGCACCATACGAAAATTATAAAGTTTCTGTTACAGGGCAAACTATTAATACACTTAAAATAACTGATACAAACAATAATCCAAAAACAACTTTTTCTGAAAATGAAAAATTTAAAATTTTATTGCCAATTGCTGATTTAAAAACTCCAGGAGAATTTACTATTAACCTTACATCTTCGTTAAAAACATATCCTATTTTTCATGGAAAAAATTCTAACGAAGACTATGAAGATTTTGCAATATTAGCAGGAGAATATGAAGATATACAAACTACATATAAACAAACTTATGAAGAAAATAAAACTAAAATAAAAATATTAAAACAAGATGGCGATACTCAAAGTGCCTTAGAGGGAGCAACATTTAATTTATTAGACAATAATAAATCAATAATTTATTCAGATTTAGTAACTAACGAAAAAGGTACAATAGAAATACCATACCTTATGCCAGGGCTATATTATTTAGAGGAAGTAGCTGCACCTAATGGCTATTATGGCTATGATGAACTAATTGAAATAAATCTTAAATTGCAAGAAGAAATAAAAATTATAGTAGATAACTTTAAAGAAGAAGGAGATAAAGTAGTTCCAGAAACTCCTACAGAAGAACATTATACACCTAATAAAAAATTACCAACAACAGGACTTTAAAATATAAAAATTATAACTGTAAAATATTAGCTCATTTATTGACATACAAGCATATAGAATATATAATTATGCTATATCCTGAGTTTGACAGTAAAATAATGGAAATACGCATCTAAACCAGTTAATATAACTGACTTTTAGATGCGCATTTTTT
>CANQTQ010000021.1 GCA_947626765.1 uncultured Clostridia bacterium | reverse complement strand
TTTTTATATAAAAAAATTAAAAGAAAGGAGATTCGTATAGAAATAAAATATACGAAAATAAAGATATGAAAAAAAGAGAACAAATATTAATAATGGTAATAATATTTTTATTAATAGTATTATTATTACCAACAATAACAAAGGCAGGAGTAGAAAGTAAGCCAGGAACAACAGCATGGACAAATATATCAGTATCAGATGCATATGATGTATGTTATGGAATGGCATCAGGGGGATCAACATTAGGAAATTGTAGTTTAGACCCACACTTAATATTAAATAAAGATTGGGGAGCAGCAGCATACTTAGCAATTAGTGGATACGGGGCAGTAACAACAGCAACAGGACCTACAGTAACAATAGGAGAAAAGAAAGATTACACATCAACAACAGGAAATATAACAGGAATAATAAACTTTGGAAAAACAGCATATACTTACACATCAAGTAGTATAGCGGCAGGGCTAGAAGGAACTGTTAAAGAAAGACAAAGTCTAATAGATAATTCAAAAACAAGATATGTAGAAACACTACCAGATAGCGGGGATGTGACAGTAGAAACTACAAAAGGAATGGCAATAGCAGAAACAAAAGGATGGTTTTCGTCAAGGGGTAACTACTATGTACCTACTACAAGTTATCCGACGGTGGCAAGGTGGGGCATTTTCGGATTCGAGGGAACTACGGCTTCGGCGGCTGCTTACGACCCTTCAGGGGGTAGGCGGACGGCCCTAGAGGTGATATGACTTTCCGTCCAGCAATCTGGAATATCACCCGTTAATAAAGAGTGTAAATTGTATAATAAAACTGTGCAAAAGTTCTCAAGTAAAATTGAGCAAATGGGTTTGTCAACACTGATGTGGTGCGACTGTGTAGGTTGCATAGTGTAGTAGGTGGAAATCCTACTTGGAAATACCTTAGCCAGGTAGTTCGATATCGAGTTTTTGGGTAGACAGCAGTAATGCTGTCTACTAAGCGTAAACAGAAAGGTATTAGGGCAAGCAATTCAGCCCCGTTAAATTGTGAAAATACAGAAGGTTGACGATTTCACACTATCGGAAAACAATATGTTGCTAAGCGATAAAGGCGAGCTTAATAACACTTCTGCGGGGTCAGAGAACTTGTCATGATATACAATCACTATGCGATGAACAGCGAGAGCCAATATTTTCCTAGAAATAGGTATAGGTAACAATAGAAATAAAGGAACTAAATGGAATATTGGCAGTCATATAAGCTCATAATATTGTTGATACTAGGAATAATAAGCCTAGTGAAGAAAAGGAGCTTACGTAATATAGTTCTTGTTAAAGAAACATTATCTACACACAGTGGTAGAAAAAGGGGGACATAAATGAACGATAAAACATCAAATATAGTGGAAACAAAATTATCAAGAATAGCACAAATATCAAAAGATAAACCAAAAGAAGTATTTACATCAGTATATCATTTACTTAATGAAGAAATGCTAATGCTATGCCATAAGGAACTAGATGGAAAAAAAGCGACAGGACTAGACGGCATAACAAAAGAAAAATATGAGGAGAACCTAGAAGAAAATATTAAAAATTTAGTAACAGAACTACAAAGTATGAGTTATGTTCCATCACCAGCAAAAAGGGTATATATACCAAAAGCAAATGGAAAAATGAGAGGACTAGCAATAGCAAACTATGAAGATAAGATAGTGCAATTAGGAATGAAGAAAATAATAGAAGCAATATACGAACCAAAATTTTTAAATTGCATGTATGGTTTTAGACCACACAAGGGATGCCATGATGCATTAAAAGCATTGAACAAAAATATAGAAAATGGCAAAGTAAATTATGTAGTGGATGCAGACATTAAAGGTTTCTTTGACCACGTAGACCATAAATGGTTAATAAAATGTGTAGAACAACATATAAAAGACCCAAGAATAATTAGAATGATAAAAAGATTTCTAAAAGCCGGAATAGTAGAGAAAACAATAAAGATAGATACAAATGAAGGAACACCACAAGGCTCAATACTAAGTCCAGTATTAGCAAATATTTATATGCACTACGTATTATCATTATGGTTTGAAAAGAAAATAAAACCAAACTTTAAGGGAGAAAGCTATATAACAATTTACGCAGATGACTGTGCATATTGTTTTCAATATAAAAATGAAGCAGAACTTTTCATAAATGAATTATTACCGAAACGTTTAAGAAAATTTGGTTTAGAGTTAGCAAAGGACAAAACGAAATTAATATCATTTGGAAGATTTGCAAAAGAGCGAAGTAAAAATGGAAAAGTAGAAACATTTGACTTTCTAGGTTTCACACACTATTGTGGATTAAGTAAAAGAGGACAATTTAGAGTAAAAAGGAAAACAGCCCAAAAGAAATTTAATGCTAAAGTAAAAGAAATGAAAATATGGATAAAAGACCACAGGCATTTAAAAGTAACAGAAATGATTAAGCAAATAAACATAAAATTAAGAGGTCATTATCAATATTATGGAATAACAGACAATGCATACAGTTTAAGCCTTTTTAAGAGGTGTGTAAATAAACTCTTATGGAAATGGTTAAATAGAAGAAGCGAGAGAAAAAGCTACACTAGTGAGGAATTTAAGGAAATGATAAAACAAAATCCTCTACTAGAACCTAAAATTTGTGTAAATATCTATGATGTGTAAAGTATATTACGGGGAACCGTATGCGGGAAATCCGCACGTACGGGTCTGAAAGGAGCATAGTCCAGTAATGGCTATGTCTACCTTACTTAAATTTTTTTCATTTATTTTTTCAGAAGTAGTATAGTAAACATAATCTATACTACTTCTTTAATATTAAATTTTCAATATTTTTTTATGAAGCAAAATCAAAGTGGAGAAGATGAACTAATGGAAAGGTTAGGTAAAGAAATGATTAAAAGTGACCAGCTATAAAAAGTCAATAGAAAATTGAAAAAATCTTAAAAAAAGTTTTTTAATAGAAAATAAGCACAACAAATAACCAGTAGCAACTGGCAAAATATGGTAGCAGATAAAAACTAAAATGCTTTAAATGGTCGCTGTTCTTTAAGAACACCATAAATAACAAATACAAGTTTTCGAGCAACTGCACCGAGTAGCAACATAATGATGTTTCCCTTCTTTAATTTTCTTTTGATAGTAGTCTTTTAAAGTAGGATCATTGTTTTCAGCAACAAAAGCAGCTAAAAATAAAGCTCTTCTTAAAAAAGGTGAACCACGTTTTGAAAGAGTATTTTCTGTTCCAACAAATTCACCAGATTGATTAATAGAAGGGTCTATCCCAGCAAAAGCTACTAACTTAGCAGGTGAACTAAATTTATTAATATCACCAATTTCAGATAAAATAATAGCAGCTAAAGTATTACTAATACCTGGAATTGTAGATAAATAGCAGTTAAAAGTTTCATAAACAGAATTAATCTCATTTTCTAAATCTTTTAACTGAGATTCAAGGAATTGAATTTGTGCAATAAGTTGTTTTAATTCAAAAGAAAAACCATCTAAAGCAAATTTTATTCCAAAAGAATTTTTAGCAATATTTTGAATATCAGAAACTTTATCCAAATTAATACGACTATGTTTAACCTTAACTAAAATATCATAAAGTTTTTGAGTATCAATATTAACAATATCTTCAGGTGTAGGACAATTAGATAACAACTCTAAAGAAGTACTTCCGAAAAGTATCAGAAAAAATATTTTGATATTCAGGGAAAATACGGTCTAAAACAGCAATAGCTTTTCTTTTTAGGTCAGAGATATTACCAACTAAGTAATGTCTATGTCGACAAAGTTGTTTTAGTTGAATGAGTTTTTCATTAGGTAAAGAAAAAGAATTATAGCCAAAAATTCTCAAGTAATTAGCAATTAAAATGGAATCAACGAAATCATTTTTAACTTTTCTAATAGTAAAAGATTTTCTAAAAGATTTAATTTGAATAGGGTTAACAATAGAAATAGTAAAGTTTTTTTCAGAAAGAAAAGAAAAAATAGAAAGCCAATAATGACCAGTAGATTCCATAGCAATAGCTAAATTAGAGCTTTCGAATACATAAGAATTGATAAGTTCTAAAAGAGAATTTACACCGTCAGTAGAGTTAGGAAATTTTAGTGATTTATCAACTATAGTTCCTTTCTCATCGATTAAAGTAGCAACAGAGCTAAATTTACCAATATCAATACCTAAATAAAACATAATAAAAACACACCTTTCAAGATAGATTATATGATAGAGACTAAACCTCAGAGCTTTACACTTACAACCACGTTCGATATACAAAGCGATTAAAAATCCTTTATCCAGCTCATTTGTAACTAATGTAAAGTAAAGGCTTCAGACACTTTTACGAGACTAAATCTCATGGAGGTAACACCGAAGCCCTCTATCATTACAGGTATTATCTCAAACCTTAATTGAGATAACAAGTCAAAATTAAAATTTAAGTATTAATTTTGATTAAATTTATTATACGTGGAGATGTAAAGACTGCTTTTGACGTAGAAGAAAAACTAAGAAATAAGGACCCTAAGCATATCCTATTATTTTATAGGGAAAATGCTTGGGGTTTTCTATTATGTGTTTATATTAATTTGGCTTACGGATAATTTAAAAAAATTATAAAGATTTTCTTGCAACAACTGCAAATCTACCATCTTTAGTATGATAAGAACAAGTAGAAAGAGTAATTAATTGATCTCCATATTTTGCGGTTTTGCCAGTATCATATCTTGAAGCCTTTTTAGCATTTTGCACAAACTCATTATATTCTTTTTCATTTTTTGCATTTACAAAATAATAATATCTAAATACATTTTTTTCAGATGTATAATAAACCCTAGAATAAAAGGCTGCTATTATTTCATAATTTGCATCTTCTTCATTTGTAGTAAATCTTATATTTGGGTGTTTATCATAAAAACCTTTATCTTTATACTTTATTATATCCTTAAGCAATCTATCATGCCCATACATTAATAAATTACTGCTTGGCGGAGTCCACACATAATCTTTATCTAAAAAAATTGCACCACTTTTTGAATATTTTTTTTGATAATTATGTGTTAAATAATATGAATTATCAGCAGCCTGCAAAACAGGATAATTTATATTTGTATTCTCAATTTCTACCCATCCAACTATTTCAGAATTTTCCTCCTTAAGCTTTTCTACTTTAAGCATTCTTTCTGTTTTAACTTCCTCTATAACATCTGTCTTAGAATTTTCAATATTTTCAGTATTTTCACTATTTTCGTTATTTTCAGAAGCAATATCATCAATAGAAATGTCGTTTAATAAATTACTTTGCTTTTTTGTAGAATATATATCGTAGCAATATTTAAAAATATATATAATACTAAAAATCATACATATTTCTAAAGCTATGTAAAATATATTTTTAATAACCTTCTTCATATTTTCACCACCTAAATATTAAAAATGGCCTACATTATTTGTAGTATAGTAATGTAGGCACATTTTATACAAATCTCTAAAATTAATAAATGAAATTAGTTATCTTTTTTTGATATAACTATAGTAGCACATACAAACATTGTCATTATTAATACAGGTAATACTAAGTTATCTTCTACACCTGTTTTAGGTGTTTCGTCTTTCTTAGGTTCTTCTTTTTTAGGTGCAGTATATTTTTCACCAGCAACATCAACATCACCTATATCATTACTTGTATATAGAACTTTACCTTCTTTATCTGTTATAACTACTGTGTTACCACTTATTTGTATTTTGTCTTCAGTTCCTTTTGAATTTTCAACTTCAAATTTTTCTAAGCTTGGATTATTTTCAGCAACATAAACAACATTTTCTTTTTCAGAAGATGTTAATTTACCGTTCATAACTACTGTAGGAACATTTGCTGCATCAGTAGCAGAACCCTTTGCAATTTCTATACCATTATTATTAGGATTTCCATTTCTTCCTAATGTTAAATTTTTAACTTCAACAGTACCTGCATTTACTAATACAGCACCAAAGTTACAATTGCTAATTGTAACATTATCTAATATAACATAACCTCCGTTATAAGCTTGTACACCATATTTTGCACTATCTTTTAATGTAATATTAGATAATGTAACTTTTGAACCTGCTCCAACTGAAATAAAAGTACCATTGCTTCCAACATTAGCCCATTCAGCATCTTTTGTTATTGTATGATTTTTTCCGTTAACTGTAATATTTTTTGCTGATATTTCTAAAGGTCCTTTTAAACTAATATTTTGTGTAATTTCAACAGTATCTCCGTTTATAGCTTCGCTTAAAGCAGTTCTTAATGTTTCTTCATCAGCTGCTGTTTTTGTAGCAGCATTTGAAACACCAGTAGTAAAAATTAAACTAGCAAATAATATTGCTAAAAATAAAATTGATTTTTTAATGTAATTCATAGTATTTACATCCTTTCTAAATATATTTATACTAAAATACTTATTTTTAAAAATGTATAAAAATATTGTATTTTGTAGTATTTGCTATTATTATGTTCTAAAAGCTAAATTTTATACAGGTTTAAAATTAAAGAAAAAATTACCTTTTATTAATTTAATTTTTTAAATAAAATAGTAATAAAAATTAAAAAAAAAAATAAACTTAAATTAAATTTATTAAAAGGAAGATAATCTTGGAAAATAAAAGTGTGTTAAATAAAAATATTTCAAATAAGTTAGAACTTGAAAATATTACAGTATATTTTGAATATTCTAAAAGCAGCAAAAAGCTTGAAGAATGTATAAAAAACATTTTAATTAATGAGACGAATTCTTTTTCTACTTTTAAAGAAAACTTAGAATAGGTAAGTTATATAAATTTATTCATAATTCAATAAAAAATAGAATTATCCGTCAAGTGAAAAGTTAAAAGCAATCCTGTAAAATAGTATTGTTGCAATTTGTACAATAGTTTTCTATTAAAACACTTGACAAGTAATTAAATAATATGTAAAATAATACATGTTAATTCATTTATTAAATTTTATCAAATTAATCAAAAAATTTTGTATACAAAAAATTTTTTTCGTAAAATTTCAAATCACATTATTTAAAATTTTAAAAAACAAAAAAGCAAGCTCTAGAGTTTTTATAAAAATATATTTAACTAGGAGGTAAATGTACATAATGCAATTAAAACAAGAAAATGATGAAGTATATTATGAAAATAACACAGAAAAAAATTTTAATAGTTATGAAAGTTATGTAGCAGAAGCATCAGCAAAATATTTCATAACAGAAAATAAAGGTCATGATAAACTTTTCAAAGAGGCATTAAAAAATAAAGAAGATTTTATAGAATTTATAAAAAAATTTGTAAGTTTAAACTTAGAAAATGAATTAACAGAAAACAATATAGAAATATATGATAGAAAATTCATAACAAGTAGTTTTTCAGAAATAGAATCAGACATAATATACAAAATAAAAAACAAATCAGTATATTTTATAATAGAACAGCAATCAACCATAGATAAAAACATGGCATATAGAATGTTTGAATATATGACAGAAATAATAAGAGAGCATATGCAATATGATAATGAAAAGAACAAAAAATATGCAAATATAATACCAATAGTAATAAATACAAGTAGCAAAAAATGGAATGTATCACAAAAATATAGTAGTAATGTAGAAAAAATAGAAGGTCTAAATAAAAATTACATAGAAGCAGAATACATAGTAGTAGATATAAATAACTATAGCCAAGAAGAACTATATGAAAAAAATACAATGATAGCATATTTAATGATGTTAGAAAAGTCAAAAACAAAAGAAGAATATGAAGAAATAATAGAAAGAATGATAAATAAGCTAAAGAAAGAAAACATTAATGAAATGGCAAGATTTGTAAGATACATATTAAGTTATGTTCTAGAAGAAGAGAAAGTAGAAAAAATAATAGAAGAGTTAAGTAAGAAAGGAGGGAAAAGTAGTATGCCAACAGCATTAGAAAGATTTATGTTACAAGAAAGACAAGAAGGAAGGAAAGAAACATTAATATCAATTGTTAGAAACATGCTAAAAAAACAAATGTCAATTTCAACAATTTCAGAATTAACCGGCTTATCAAAAAAAGAAATAGAAAAGCTTCAAGCAAATGAGTAATATTAGCTGAAATATTACATTTCCATAACATTTTTGTAATAAAACTTTTTTAAAAGAATAAAATACTTTAATAAATATGTAAATTAAAAGAGGTTATATTTTAATATAACCTCTTTATAACGGTACGACAGGCATGTCGTTTAGCTAATCGGTGAAAGTCCGTAGTGGAGGTATATATCGCCAACCACATAGAGAAACACAAGCTATCCATCGTGAGGTGGAAGTGAAGGAAGTGTATATCAAAATCTTGGCTTGATGTACAAAAACTTGATACAAAGGCTGTATAAGAGGGTAAGACTACCGTACAAGTCAAAACCCCAAAGATATACGTAACCTTATGCAGTAGATTAAGCGAGTAAAAGAGGAAAGCTAAACGACTTATCCTGTGAGGTCTTGTGAACGCTAGAGATAGTGGTCGAAAAAGGTTTATCACAAGAAGTCAGCAGAGGTCATAGTAGGAGAAATCTGAAGGACTGAACAATTTGTAGTGTTTTCACTACCATAAATTAAGTGATAGATAACAATTAGAATGTGTTAATGAGGAGAGTATAGGCGTATCCTAGAGGGTTACTCAAAATCAATGATTTATCTATCTACAGAAAGGAAAGAGGAAACAGATATGGAACTTTTAGAACAAATCTTAGCAAAAGAAAACGGACAGAAGAGAAATCTAGGAATACCAACAGTCATGGATAGAATAATACAACAAGCAATAGTACAAGTAATAAGCCCAATATTTGAAGAACAATTTAATGATAACAGCTTTGGGTTTAGAACAGGCAGAAGTTGTGAACAAGCAGTAATAAGAGCTTTAGAATACTTAAATGACGGGTATGAATGGATAGTAGACATTGACTTAGAGAAATTCTTTGATACAGTAAATCAAGATAAGTTAATAACAATAATAGGAAAGACAATAAAAGACGGAGATGTAGTATCATTAATAAGAAAATATCTAAGTGCAGGAGTAATGGTAAATGGAGTAAAGAAGGAAACAAAAGTTGGAACACCACAAGGAGGAAACCTAAGCCACACCTAAAATCATATCAAAAGCTAATAAGAAAGTTAAAACAATTAACTAAAAGAAGTTGGAATATAAGGCTAGACGAGAGAATAAAGAAAATAAATTATCTGGTAAGAGGCTGGGTTAATTACTTTAGGATAGCAAACATGAAAAGTAAAATTGCAGAAATTGACGAGCATTTAAGAACAAGAATAAGAACGACTATCTAGAAACAATGGAAAGTACCAATAAGAAAAGAAAAAGCACTAAAACAATTAGGAGTAAAGGCAGATATAGCACACAACTTAGCAAATACGAGAAAAGGTTACCAATTAATATGCAAAACAGAATGGATAAAATTTGCTATCAATAATGATAGGCTAAGAAAAAGAGGTCTAATATTTCTATCAGACCAGTATCAAAAAGTTCATATTTAATATAAATTGAACCGCCGTATGCCGAACGGCACGTACGGTGGTGTGAGAGGGGAGAAACACATTAAGTGTTATCCTCTACTCGATCAAAAGGGGGAAAAGTATTGCCAGGAAGAAAATCAAAATATTTATATAATGAAAATACTAAAATAACTTGGCAAACCGCTTTATATATAAGACTCTCACAAGAAGATGAAGAATGTGGAAAGTCTAAGCAAGAAAGCAATAGTATAACAAGCCAAAAAACATTATTAAATGAATATATAAATGAGCATGAAGATTTAATAATTTATAATACTTATGTAGATGATGGCTTTACAGGAACAGATTTTAACAGACCAGCATTTCAAAATTTACTAGAAGACATGAAAAATAAAAAAATAAATTGTGTTATTGTAAAAGACTTATCAAGACTTGGTAGAAATTATATAGAAGTAGGAAATTATATAGAGCAAGTTTTTCCACTTTTTAATATAAGATTTATTGCAATTAATGATGGAATAGATAGCTTTAAAAATAAAGAAAGTTTAAATACAATTTTAGTACCATTTAAAAATTTAATTAATGATGAATATGCAAGAGATACATCAATAAAAATAAGAACATCTTTAAATGGAAAAAAGAAAAATGGAGAATTTATAGGAGCATTTTCAGCTTATGGTTATATAAAAAATCCAAACGATAAACACAAGCTTATTATAGATGAAGATGCTGCAAATATTGTTAAAAAAATTTTTGACTGGAATGTTAATTGCGGTTTAGGAAAAGTAGCAATTTGCCATAAGTTAAATGATTTAGGCATACTAAATCCTACAGGACATAAAAAAATAGAACTTGGCCAAAACTATAATAATTATGGAATAAAAGAAAATAGTTACTTATGGACACCTTCTACAATAAGAAATATTTTAAGCAACGAAGTATACTGCGGAAATACTATACAAGGCAAAAGAAGAGCAAAAAGTTATAAAGTTCATAAAGTAGAACAAGTTCCAAAAGAAGAGTGGATTAAAGTAGAAAATACACATGAACCTATTATAGATAAAAATACATTTGAAAAAGCACAAAAAATAAGTAAATTAGACACAAAAGCATCTCAAAAAACAAAAAAATTATCAATATGGGCAGGTTTAATAAAATGTTCAGATTGTAAAATGGCAATGAATAAAAAAACTAGTACAAATAAAAATGGAAGTGTATATGAATATTACATTTGCAGTACATATAAAAAGAAGTCAAATAAATTATGCACAAAACATACAATAAAAATAGAAAATTTAGAAACGGCAGTAATTAAAGCTATTAACTACCATATTAATTTATTAACTAATATAGAAGAAATTATAAATAAAGTAAGTAATTTTACATATAAAAATGAAAATAATGTTATAGAAAAAAATATAAAATGCAAACAAAATGAAATTGCTAAATTATCTAATTTTAAAATGTCTTTGTATGAAGACTGGAAAAATGAAATTATTACAAAAGAAGAATACATACAATATAAAAGAAAATATGAAAAAAATGTTGAACAATTAAAAGAATGTATACAAAAACTAGAAAACGAAAAACAAAAATATGAAATTCAAAAAGCAAGTCAAAATGAATGGATAGAAAACTTCAAAAAACAAAGAAAAATAACTAAGTTAACAAGATATATATTATTAGAATTAATAAATAGTATTTATGTACATGAAAATGGAGACATAACTATAAAATTTAATTTTGAAAATGAAATATAAAAATTATATAATAACACAACTAAAAAGAATTTAAATTCATAAAAAGTATTATAAAATTTGATTTTATGTTTATTATGCTGTATAATAAGTCTAATAGTACTTATTGTACTAAATTTTAAAGGCCGAAAACATCGGTAAAGGAGAAAACATGAAAAAAAGAAAGCACACTTCAAAACGGCGAAACCATTGGAATCCAAAACCATTGAACCTGATAAATAGCCTGTTGATTATGCTGTTAGTTATACTGGTAGCAATGCCAGTAATTGAAAGTATACCAACAACAAAGGCAGATGCTTCGCACACAGTGCAAGAAGATGAAACAAATTCTGCCTATTTATCAAGCTCTCTTGCGCGGCTTTCACTTGATGAAAACAAAGCAAGCCCTTCCAAAGCATCTATTCAGTATCAACAAGCAACAGAAGAACCTTCTAAAACATCAGCCGAAGACCAACAAGCAACAGAAGAACCTTCTAAAACATTAGCCGAAGACCAACAAGTAACAAAAGAACATTCTAAAGTACTTGTTAAGATTCAGCAAGTAGAAGGAAAAAAGCCTTTTGGAACACTAGCTAATAATCAGCAAGTAACAGAAGAACCTTCTGAAACACCAGCTGAAACTCAACAAATAGAAGAACTTTCTGAAATGTTAGTTGAAAATCAGCAGGTGGAAGAAAAGCCAAGGCAAGAGCTACTTATTGGTTCACCATTTGAAATTCCAAATATAGAGCCAATAGTGGTTACGGCTCGTTGCACTGCATATTGCCCAGGATCTTGCTGTAATGGTATATGGGCTGGTGTAACGGCATCTGGTGCAGAAATGGTATTGTGGCATACAGTTGCTGCAACCAAAAACATTCCATTTGGAACAATTGTATACATACCTTATTTTGCAGATCAACCTAATGGAGGCTGGTTTGTGGTAGAAGATCGCTTTGGCGAAGATCCTCCAGGGTATGCTTTTGACATCCTTATGGAAAATGATACAGTTGGCAATGAATTTGGCAAAAGACAGTTAGAGGTGTATATCTACATGTAAAACCGAGCAGGGAGAAAGCAATGCAATCTCCCTGCTTTCTCCTTTTATATTAAAGTTTTAAAATAATCATATAGCTAAAAATTAATATATAATTTATTAATGCTAAAACGAAAATTAAAAACAATTAAAATGTAAAAAGTGTTGTTAAAATAACCCAAGGAGGTGCTGTGGGAGCACCAGTAGGAGGTCAGGTACTATCAGAGGTGCTTCCATATTTAGAACTTAAAAAAGATAATGAAAAAGAAGAAGACATAAAAAAACAAGTGGAGGTACCAGATATAGAAGGACTAAGTATAGAAGAAGCTAAAAAAATTCTAAAAGAAGTAAATCTAGAATTACAAATAAAAAATGAGCCAGAAGAATATAATAAAAAAGAAACAATTGTAAAAGAGCAATTACCAAAAAGAGGAATTAATATATATGAAGGAACAAAAGTAATAGTTACAATTTAAACAAATTTGACAGTATGTAACAAAAAAACAAAAAATAACTATACAAAAATTATATTTAGTTATATAATGTATTTGGAAAAATACAGTAGAATAGGAGAAAGCATGGAACTTAGAAATATTTTATCAGGTTTAGAAGACTTAAAGGTAAAAGGAAGTTTAGATATAGAAGTTTCTAAAATAGAAAACAACTCTCAAAAGATAGAAAAAGGAGATATGTTTGTTGCAATAGAAGGATTTGACAAAGATGGACATAAATATATTCCAGAAGCAATAAAAAAAGGCGCCAAAGTAATTATGGCACAAGTAGATAAAGTAACAAAAGAAATGATAAAAGATTTGCCAGAAGACGTTACTTTTATTTTAACAACAAATACAAGACATGCAATTTCTATTTGTGCATGTAATTATTATAAAAATCCTTCTAAAAAATTAAAATTAATAGGAATAACAGGAACTAAAGGAAAAACTACAACTACTTTTATGATTAAATCTTTGCTTGAAAAGCAAGGACTTAAAGTAGGTCTAATAGGAACAATTTGTACATATATAGGAGATAAAAAAATAGCAGATAGCAATAGAACTACACCAGAAGCATTAGAACTTCAAGCTATTTTAAGCCAAATGGTAAAAGAAAAGTGTAACGTAGTTGTTATGGAAGTATCCTCTCAAAGCTTAAAACTAGGCAGAGTAGATGGTTGCGAATTTGATACAGGTATATTTACAAACTTTTCAAAAGATCACATAAGTGCTAAAGAACATACAAGTATGGAAGATTACTTTGAATCTAAAGTAAAACTATTTAAAATGTGTAAATATGCATTTATTAACTCAGATGATATTTATTCAATTAGATTACCAAGTTTAGCACAAAACTGTGAGTTTAAAACTTATGGAATAGATAACCCTGCTAATTTACTTGCAAAAGATATAACAGTAACTAATTCATATGTAGATTTTAAAGTAAAATTATCAGATAGAAATCAAATAGTAAAAGTAGGTATACCTGGTAGATTTAGCGTTTACAATTCGCTAGCAGCAATTAGTGTGGCCTTAAAATATGGTGTAACTCCAGAAAACATAGGTGAAACTCTTCTTAATATTCGTGTACCTGGAAGAAGCGAATTAGTAAATAATTCAAAAGAATTAACTATAATGATTGATTATGCTCATACTCCGGAAAGCTTAGAAAACATACTAAGTACAGTAAAAGAATATACACAAGGAAGAGTAATTTGTGTATTTGGTTGTGGTGGAGATAGAGATACAGGCAAAAGACCAATTATGGGATCGGTTGCGGGAACTTTAGCAGATTATACAATTATTACATCAGATAATCCTAGAACAGAAAAGCCAGAAGAAATAGTAAACCAAATTGAAAAAGGAATTAAAAAAACAAAAGGAAACTATAAATGTATTATAGATAGAAAAGAAGCAATAGAAAAAGCAGTTAAAATGGCAAATAAAAAAGATATTGTTGTTATTGCTGGAAAAGGTCATGAATTAACACAAGAAATTAACGGAAAAGAATATCCTTTTGATGAAAGGCAAATTGTTAAAGAAATACTAGGAGAGTAATATAAAGAATATACTAACATAACGAAGGAGGAAGAAATGGAATTTCAAACCCAAATTATTATCTTTTCTATAATAGCTAGTTTTATACTTTCTATATTCATAATACCTATTTTAAAAAAATTAAAAATAGGTCAAATGGAAAGAAGAGAAGGACCAAAGTCACATTTAAAAAAGCAAGGAACACCAACTATGGGTGGTATCATTATGATTATTACAATTTTATTAGTTGGAATATTTGCCTTTTTAACATGTTATAAATCACAAAATGAACTAGAAAAACAAGCAGGTATTAACTTAATTCCACTAATTATATCAACTATTGGTTTTAGCATTATTGGTCTAATAGATGATTTAAAAAAGCTAATTGGAAAAAATACAGAAGGTTTAAAACCAGCCTATAAAATGTTAGGCTTACTTATAATTTCTGTTGGATTTAGCTTATATATAACACAATTTTTAAAAATAGGAACAGATATATATATTCCATTTTTTAAAACTTCTATAGTACTTCCTATTTGGATATATATTCCATTTGCAGTTTTAGTAATGCTAGCTTCTACAAATGCAGTTAATTTAACAGATGGAATTGATGGCTTAGCAACAAGCATTATCACTATAATTATTACATGTCTTACAGTAATTGGCTTTATATATGGCTTAAAAGAAATTACTGTATTTGGAAGTATTTTAATAGGAACATGTTTAGGATTTTTATTATTTAACCTTCATCCAGCAAAAGTAATGATGGGAGATACAGGTTCACTATTATTAGGAGGAGCAATTGCAACTATGGCACTTTATTTAAAATTGCCTTTGTTATTACCTATTATTGCTTTAATTCCAGTAGTTGAAACACTTTCTGTAATGATACAAGTAAAATATTTTAAGAAAACAGGCAAAAGAATATTTAAAATGACCCCAATACATCATCATTTTGAATTATCTGGATGGAATGAAAATAAAATAGTATCTATATTTAGTTTTGTTACACTAATATGTTGTGTAATAGGATTAGCATCAATTTAGGAGGATACGAATGCCAAAGAAAGTAAAAAAAGTATCAAAATTTATAAATGAGCCATTTGATTTTATACTTTGCGTAGTAGTTTTTATTTTGTTAGCATTAGGTGTTGTAATGGTACTTTCAGCTTCTGCACCATCTGCACTTGCAGAAGACCGGAAAAACTTATACATATGCAAGCAAACAGTTACTATTTGCAATTGTAGGCTTATTTTTAATGTTTTTTATATCAAAGGTAGATTATAGGTTTTATAAAAAGTTTTATTGGCCAGCTTATATAGGCTCTTGCATAATACTATTATTAGTAGTAGTTCCAGGATTAGGAGTTTCAGAAAAACGGTGCTACAAGATGGATAAGAGTTCCTGGAATAAGTCAGTTTCAACCTTCAGAACTTACTAAAATAGGATTAATTATTTTCTATGCAGGTTACTTAGCAGACCACAAAAGCGATTTAAAAGACTTTTGGAAAGGATTTGTAAAGCCACTTTGCTTTTTAATTCCACCAATTGCAATTTTGTATTTTGTACAAAACCATTTAAGTGCCTCTTTAATTATTGGAGCAATATCTTGTATTATGATGATAATTGCAGGTACTAGAATGTTATATTTTGTGTTATCAGGAGTAGTAGGAGGCTGTGGAATAGGTGCATTATTAGTATATAAGCTTACATCTGGAGGTGGCTCAGGAGATAGCTTCCGTCTTGGTAGAATTGTTTCATTTTTAGACCCATGGCAAGATAAATTAGGAGATGGCTGGCAGGTTATACAAAGCCTTTACGCAATAGGTTCAGGAGGACTTTTTGGAGCAGGTTTAGGAGAAAGTAAACAAAAATATTTATATATTTCAATGCCACAAAATGACTTTATATTTTCTATTATAGCAGAGGAACTAGGATTTATAGGTTGCATAATAATTATTAGCCTTTTTGCAATATTAATTTGGAGAGGAATATTAATTGCAATGAAAGCACCTGATATGTTTGGAAGTTTAGTAGCAGTAGGAATTGTAAGCTTAATTGCAATACAAGTAATTTTAAATATAGGAGTTGTAACATCTTCTATACCAAATACAGGAATATCTTTACCATTCTTTAGCTATGGGGGAAGTTCTTTAATTATTTTACTAAGCTGTATGCGGAATTCTTTTAAATATTTCGCGTGCAGGAAATAAGGTTTAGGAGGAATATAATGAAAGTAATGATTGCAGCAGCAGGCACAGGTGGACATATAAACCCAGGCCTTGCAATTGCAAATAAAATAAAAAAAGAAGAACCAGATTCACAAATTATTTTTATAGGAACTAATCGTGGCCTAGAAAACGACTTAGTTCCAAGAGCGGGCTATGAGCTAAAAACAATAGATGCTTATGGATTTGATCGTACAATTTCTTTTGAAAATATAAAAAAAATATATAAAACATTCCACTGCATAAAAGTCATGAAAAAAATGATTGAAGATTTTAAGCCAGATATTGTAATAGGAACAGGAGGATATATTTGTGTACCAGTAGGATTAGCTGCTAAATCAAAGAAAATACCTGTTATATTACATGAAAGCAATGCTTTTCCAGGTGTTGCAATAAAAATGTTATCTAGTAAGGCAAATGAAATTTTATTAGGCTTTGAAGATGCAAAAGCAAGACTTCCAAAGGCAAAAGCCTTATGTGTAACAGGAACTCCAACAAAAGTAAAAAAATTAACAATATCAAGTAATAAAAAGCAAGAGCTATTAAAACAAAATGGCTTAGATCAAAATAAACCTATTGTATTATTTTTTGGAGGAAGCCAAGGAGCACAAAGTATTAATAAAAGTTTAATAGAAATAATATCAAATCAAAAAAATAAAAATTATCAAATAATGTGGGCAGCAGGTCCTGCACAATATGAAGAAATAAAATCTAATCTATATAAAAATTTTAATCTACAAATAGACTCTATTTCAAATGTTAAAATAGTGCCATATATATATAATATGGAAGAAATGATGAATATAGTAGACTTAGTAGTTTGTAGAAGTGGTGCAATGACAATTACAGAAATTGCAAATGTAGGAAAACCAGCAATATTTATTCCATTTCCATTTGCAACAGAAAATCATCAAGAGTATAATGCAAAAGTATTAGAAAATGTAGAAGCAGCAAAAATTATATTAGATAAAGATTTAAATTCAGAAGTATTAAATAAACAAATAGAAGAATTAGTAAAAGATAAACAAAAATTAATTAAAATGGGAGAAAATGCAAATAATATTTCAATACCAAATGTAGAAGAAAGAATTTATAAAGAGATAAAAAAGATAATTAAATAAATGTAGAAAAATGTCGAATTTTGGCATACGATTTTTCTTGCCCTTTCTAAATAGCTTTGCTATAATTTATAAGCACATGCTAAAGAGAAAGGGGAGAAATTTAAACATGCTTAGCCATAAAAGAATTTATGGAAAAACTAAAATTCATGAAGAAAATGATGATGGCACTCGTACAATTATGCTAAAGTATTATAAAACAATATATGGTATATTTAGTAAGAATGAAAAGCATTATGGAGTAGGAGTTATAAAAACAGAAATAGGAAGCAATGAAAAAAATGAAGAAAAGCAAGAATTTAATAATATATTCAAGCAAAAATCAGAAGTAGAAAAATTATTAAGTATTTTATTAAGAAATAAAGTAACACCTATTGATTTAAAATATGTTTTAGAAGATATGACATTATAAACGTCAAATTAATTTAAACCAAAATTATTTTTATCTTATATTTTTAGTAAAAAAACTGCTAATATATTAATTAATATTTTAGCAGTTTTAATTTAAATATAGAAACAATACTGACATTATCAAATAATAATCCAAATAATAATTACATAAATATAGAAACAATACTTGCAAAATATAAAAAAGTAGGCTATTATACTATAGAGTTTATAAAATCAAAATTTGCTTTCCTATAAAATAAAAAAGGAGAATAATAATGGCAGACAAGTTAATTATTGTAGAATCCCCAGCAAAAGCAAACACAATAAAAAAGTTTTTAGGTGGAAATACAAAAGTAGTAGCATCAATGGGGCATATTAGGGACTTACCAAAATCTAAAATGGGAATAAACATAGAAAAGGACTTTGAGCCAGAATATATTAATATTCGTGGAAAGGGAGAACTTATTAAAAAGCTAAAAAAAGAAGCTTTAAGTGCAAAACAAGTATATCTAGCAACCGACCCTGATCGTGAAGGAGAAGCAATAGCTTGGCATTTAGCATATATTTTAGGATTAGATTCAAATAGCAATTGTAGAGTTACATTTAATGAAATAACCAAAGAAACAGTAAAAGAATCTATTCAAAAACCTAGAAAAATAGATATGAATTTAACAGATGCACAACAAGCTAGACGAGTATTAGATAGAATTGTTGGCTATAAAATAAGTCCTGTATTATGGAAAAAGGTAAAAAGAGGATTATCTGCAGGTAGAGTTCAATCTGTTGCAGTTAAATTAATAGTAGATAGAGAAGAAGAAATTGAACACTTTATTCCAGAAGAATATTGGAATATTTATGCTACTCTTACAGAGCCAAATTCTAAAAAAGACTTTTTAGCTACATTTTATGGAAAATCTGGCAAAAAACAAGAACTTCATACTAAAGAAGAAGTAGATAAAATTCTAAGTGAAATTGAAAACGGAACATATATTGTATCAAATGTAAAAAAAGGTGAAAAGAAAAGAACACCTGCACCTCCATTTACAACAAGTACAATGCAACAAGAAGCATCTAGAAAATTAGGCTTTACTCTAAAGAAAACAATGTCTGTAGCACAAGGACTTTATGAAGGTGTTTCAGTAGGAGAACATGGAACAATAGGATTAATTACATATATGAGAACAGATTCAACTAGAATTTCAGAAGAAGCAAGAGCTGCAGCAAAACAATATATTACTAAAGCCTATGGTGCTAAATATTATGAAAATCGTTATTATAAAACAAAACAAAATGCACAAGATGCCCATGAAGCTATAAGACCAACATATATAGACTTAGTTCCAGACAATATAAAAAATTATCTAACATCAGACCAATATAAATTATACAAATTAATATATAACAGGTTTATTGCAAGCCAAATGTCGCAAGCAATTTATGATACTGTTACAGCAGAAATAGAAGTAGAAAATTATCAATTTAGAGCAACTGGCCAAACATTAAAATTTAAAGGCTTTATGACATTATATGTAGAAACATTAGATAACGAAAAAGAAGATGAAAAAGAAAATTCTATTCCAGAATTAACAATAGGCCAAAAATTAAAAAAGAAAAAGCTAGAGCCAAAACAAAGCTTTACAGAACCACCTGCAAGGTACACAGAGGCAAGCTTAGTAAAAGCATTAGAAGAAAAAGGAATAGGAAGACCAAGTACATATTCTCCAACTATTACAACTATTTTAGAAAGGAGATATATACAAAAAGAACAAAAACAATTGGTTCCAACAGAACTAGGAAAAATTGTAAATGAATTACTAGTACAAAACTTTACAGACATTATAAATGTAGAATTTACTGCAAAAATAGAAGAGGAATTTGACCAAATAGCAGAAGGAAAACAAAACTGGAAACAAATTATTAGAGATTTTTATGGACCTTTTGAAAAAGAAGTAGAAAAGGTTGAAAAAGAATTAGAACATGTAAAATTAGTAGATGAAGTATCTGATGTAAAATGTGAAAAATGTGGAAGAATGATGGTGTATAAATATGGAAGATATGGAAAATTTTTAGCTTGTCCTGGATACCCAGAATGCAAAAATGCAAAACCAATAGTTGAAACAGTTAATGTGCCTTGTCCAGTATGTGGAGGAGCGGTACAAGTTAGAAAAACAAAAAGAGGAAAAAAATACTATATATGTGAAAACAATCCAAAATCTTGTGAATATATTTCATGGAATGCACCAAAAGTAGGTGAAACTTGGTCTAAAGATCAAGTAGAAAAAGAAAAGAAAACCACAAAAAGAAAATCTTCAAGAAAAAAATCAACTACTAAAAGTAAAAAAACAAAAAAATAAATATAAATATGAGGCATATTAAACTAAAAAATGTCTCATATTTGCTTTTTTATGCTAAATGTAGTATAATTTATATTAATACCTGATATGGTATGCATAAAAATTCCTCTTTAAGAGGGCAAAATTATTTTTACAATATAAATTTATGGGAGGAAAAACAAATGACAGCCACATATCCTGAAAAGCTTAAGCCCCTTGCAAATCAAATCAGATGGTTAATCAAAAAGGAAACAGGTCAGTACATACATCCGGAATGGATTACCATGCTTCCGCCGATAGGAGATAGCGTCGTTGTTTTTGCAGTGCAAACGCAAAACAATGATACCATTCTCGTCCACTCTGAAAATGGCAAGGACTTTAAGGTCAAGGTTGCAAAGTGGTAAGCACAAAACAAAAATTCTTGCGCGAGCAAGAATTTTTTTATGTGCATTGCAAAGCTAAAACTTCTATGATATAATTTTTACTTAAGAAAAATCTGGAGGATAAAAATGTTAAAGGACCAAAAAGAAATTAGAGAAAAAGAAAATCATAGAGTATTTAAACAATTACTAAATACTTTTGCAAAGCTTCCTAAAAGTGAGACACAAGTAGAAGAGAACAAAGAAGAATATGCTCAAAATGTTCAAATTGTTCCTAAAATTTTTTATAACGAATTTACAAAACAGTTAAAAGTTGAATTTAAAATTGGAGACAAACAACTTTATAAAATAAAAAATTTGCCAGAATTTTATGAAAGAATGTTAAATAAAGAAATATATAAATATGGAAACAAGCTAAATTTACTTCACCAAGAAGAGTCATTTTCAGAAGACTCTGTTGAAATTCTTAAATTTTTACTAAAATATGCTGAAATTATGAAATATAATATTGAAGTAACAAATGAATATAGCTATTACTATTCTAAAAACTTCGTACCAGATAATATTCTAATATCTAATACTGGTCTAGATGATTTTTTTAGCAGTTTAGAAGGAAAAGAAGTTCTATTTCAAAAATCAGATAAAGAAAAAACAATTTATTTTTCTAAAGAAGAGCCAAACATTTTATTTGAAATTAGTCAAGTAGAAGATAAATTTAAATTAAGTTGTAACATAGATGCATTTAGTTATGACATTTTACAAGGAAAAGAATATATTTATATATTATTGCCAAATGCTATTTATCGTTGCACACCTGAGTTTCAAGAAACCACATTAAAACTATTAGAAATATTAAGAAAAAACTATACAAATGAAATTATTATGGATGAAGCAGAATTAACTAGCTTCTTTGCTATAATTGCTCCAAAAATGGAAAATAAAATAAAATTTGAATCACTATCAAATAGTATAAAAGAAAAATGTATTCCAAAAAAGTTGGGAGTAAAAATTTATTTAGACTATGATTCAAATAATAATATAACAGCTGAAGTTAAATTTTGCTACGAAGATCAAGAAATAAATCCATTTGTAAATGCTAATACAAATTTTACAAGAAATATTGCTTTAGAAAATGAGGCATTAAATAATTTTATACAAACTGGATTTTTATTAGATAAAACAAAAGCAAGGCTAGTTTTAACAAGCGAAGAAAAAATTTATTTATTTTTATCAGAAGAAATTGAAGACTACATGAAAAAATATGAAGTTTTGGCAACAGATGCTTTTAAGAAAAAACAAATTCACTCTTTCCAAATGAAATCAATAGGTATAAAGGCAGAAAACCATTTACTAGAAATTGATTTATCACAAGTTGGAATAGATTTATCAGATTTAAATCAAGTATTACAAAAATATAGACTAAAGAAAAAATTTCATAGATTAAAAGATGGAAGTTACATACAACTAGAAGAAAATGAAAACTTACAGTTTTTAGAAGATTTAACTTATAATTTAGATATAAACTATAATGACTGGAAAGACGGTTTTATTAGTATGCCAAGCTATAGAAGTTTATATTTAGAAAAAATGCTTAAAAACTTAGAAAATGTTGAAATAAAAACAGATGAAACTTATCAAGTAATGATAGAAAAATTAAAAGAAAATCAATTTACTAAAGATATACCAATGCCACAAAACTTAAATGCACAAATGAGATTGTATCAAAAAGTTGGGTATAAATGGTTAAAACTATTAGACCAATATGAATTTGGTGGAATTTTAGCAGATGATATGGGCTTACGGAAAAACACTTCAAATTTTAGCTGTTATTTTATCATATGTAAATGAAAATAAAAAAAATGCAAAGCCGTCTTTAGTAGTTTGCCCAAGTTCTCTTACATTAAACTGGCTAGGGGAATGTACAAAATTTACACCTACACTAAAAGCATGTGTTATTAGCGGTAGTGCTCAAGACAGAGAAAAGAAAATATCAAAAATTGAAAACTATAACTTAGTAATTACTTCATATGATTCATTAAAAAGAGATATTGACTTTTATACTCAAAAGTCATATCAATTTAAATATATGATAGCAGATGAAGCACAGTATATTAAAAATAATAATACTCAAAATGCAAAAGCTATTAAACAAATTATTGCAGAAGTAAGGTTTGCATCAACCGGAACACCTATTGAAAACTCACTTTCAGAATTATGGTCAATATTTGATTATATTATGCCAGGCTATTTATTTAAATATCGCAAGTTTAAAGAATTATATGAAACACCTATAGTAAAAGATAATAACCAATACAGAATGAACCAATTGAAAAAAATGATAGAGCCTTTTGTTTTAAGAAGAGTAAAAAAAGAAGTACTAACAGAGCTACCAGATAAAACAGTTACTGTACTATATAATGAAATGCAAGAAGAACAACAAAAAATATATTTATCATATCTAGCAAAAGCCAAAAAAGAAGTTACAGAAGAAATTAAAATAAATGGCTTTGAAAATAGCCAAATTAAAATTTTAGCATTACTCATGAGGTTAAGACAAATATGTTGTCATCCAAGCCTATTTTTACAAGACTATAATGGTGAAAGTAGTAAATTAACCCAATGTATAGAAGTTATGGAAGATGCAATTGCAAGTGGTCATAAAATTTTATTATTTTCAGGTTATACATCAATGTTTGAAATGATAGAAAAAGAAATAAAAAATAAAGGCATATCATATCTAAAATTAACAGGACAAACAAAAGTTGCAGATAGAATAAATTTAGTAGATAAATTCAATGAAGATGAAAATATAAAAGTATTTTTAATATCTTTAAAAGCAGGAGGAACAGGGCTAAATTTAACAGGTGCAGATGTGGTAATACACTATGACCCATGGTGGAATATTTCTAGTGAAAATCAAGCAACAGATAGAACTTATAGAATAGGACAAAAAAATAATGTACAAGTATATAAACTAATTACAAAAAACTCTATTGAAGAAAAAATTTATGAACTCCAACAGAAAAAAGCAAAACTTATTGATGATATGCTATCAACTCAAACTACATTTATTAGTCAACTATCAAAAGAAGATATTATGGAGTTATTTGGATAAAAAATTACAGCTTTTTTGCAAACAATCTATTTTTTCAAACAATTTATAATAGAGCAAACTTTAAATAAGTTTTTTGTATATTTAGTTAAATTTATTTACTTGAGGAAGGGCATTAATTAAAATGAAAGATTATATAAGTATAATTGGTGGTGGATTAGCTGGTTCAGAAGCAGCATATCAAATTGCAAAAAGAGGAATAAAAGTAAAATTATATGAAATGAAACCAACTAAATATTCACCAGCACACAGTAATTCTAACTTAGCAGAAATTGTTTGTAGCAATTCATTAAAGTCAAATTTACACACAAACGCTTGTGGCTTATTAAAAGAGGAATTAAGAAAACTAGATTCTCTTTTAATTCGTATTGCAGATGAAACAAAAGTACCAGCAGGGCAAGCATTAGCAGTAGACCGTGAAGACTTTTCTAAAAGAGTAACTCAAGAATTAGAAAAAATGGAAAATATAGAAATAATAAGAAAAGAAGTGGGAGTTCAATATGTAAGTACAGTTGGAGACATTGTATTAGAAGAAAAAAAATCAAGTGATTTTAAAGAAATGATAGAAGATGGAATTGTAATAATTGCTACAGGACCACTTACATCAGATAACTTATCAAAAGAAATAACTGAGCTAACAGGAAAAGATAAGTTATACTTTTTTGATGCGGCAGCTCCAATTATAGAAAAAGACTCTATAGATATGAACATTGCTTTTTGGGGAAATCGTTATGATCAAGAAAAACAATTAGAAGAAAATATAGAAGATTGGAAGGAAAGAATAAAAGGTATTCCTGAAGAAGGTTATATAAATCTTCCAATGAATAAAGAAGAATATGAAGCTTTTTTTACAGAGCTTGTCAATGCAAAAGTAGTTAATTTGCATGAATTTGAAAAAAGAGAAATTTTTGAAGGCTGTATGCCAATTGAAATAATGGCTAAAAGAGGTGTAGATACATTAAGATTTGGACCATTAAAACCAGTTGGATTTACAGATAAAAGAACAGGAACAAGACCTTATGCAGTAGTTCAATTAAGACAAGATAATAGTATGGGAAATCTTTTCAATATGGTTGGATTTCAAACAAATTTAAAATTTGAAGAGCAAAAAAGAGTATTTCAAATAATACCAGGTTTAAAAAATGCAGAATTTGTAAAATATGGAGTAATGCACAGAAATACATATATAGATTCTACTAAATTATTAAACTGTACATACCAATTGAAAAAACAGCCTAATATTTATTTTGCAGGTCAAATAACTGGAGTAGAAGGCTATGTAGAATCAATCTCTTCAGGAATGGTAGCTGCTTTAAATTCAGTAAAGCAATTTAACGAATTAAATAATTATGAAAAAATAAATAAACAAAAACTAATTTTAATGAAAAAGCAAATAAGTAAACTAAAAAGTAATATTATATTCCCAGAAACTACTATGATAGGAGCTTTAGCTAAATATATTTCAACTGAAAACTCAAAATTTGAGCCAATGAATGCTAATTTTGGTATTTTGCCAGAATTACCAGAGAAAATAAAAGATAAAAAACTAAGATATACAAAATTAGCAGATAGAGCAATTAAAGATTTGGAAGAAATATTACAAATAAATAACAATTAGATTAAATTTTAATTACAAATAACACAAAGGTATTAATATATTGTAAAATAAAAAAGATAATAAGTTATATATGCACAAAGATTACATAATATGTTGCAAAAATGCAAGTATTGTGATATAATAAACATATATTGGAAAAAAATAGGGGGAAAATTATGAGAAATATAAATATTGAGGAACTAAGAAGCCAACTACAACAAAGATTAGATACTATACAAATTGATGAAGTGCAAATTACAGATACTAGTTATATGGATGATGTTCAAGTTGGAATAGTAGACACAAGAAATCCAATAAAACAAAGAGAAACATATAGCAATGATCTAGAAGGAGAGCTACTTCAAAGATTTGATGAAACTAGAGACTATGAAACAAGAATGGAATTGTCTGAAAAAATAAAGCAAGAACGTGAAAGAAAGTTAATAGAAAAAGCAAAAGAGCAACAAAGAATAGAAAAAGAACAAAAAGTTAAAGCTGAATTTGTTTCAGAATTAAAAGATAAACAAGCTGAACTTAGTAAAAAAATAGCAGAATTACAACAAAAAATCATAGCCACAGAAGCTGCAAGAGTAGAAACTGAAGATCAAATAGAAGAACAACAAAAAATAGTTATTAAAGGTGTTAAAGCTGTAGGAGAAAAAGTATACAAAGCAGCTCAAGATGAAATTAATAAAAATAGCAGAAGTGTAAGATCTAGAATGGCTAGAATAAGAAAATTAGAAAGCCAAAGAGTAGAAGCACAAGCAGATTTTGATAGTTTAGATGCCTACATAAAAGAGATATCTTTAGAAGAAAAAGTAGATGAAAAAGAAGAAAGAGTAGAAGAAAAAATAGATGAACATGAACAAACAGAAGAACATAGTGAAGAAGACTTAATATCTGCTCAAGAAGATGAAATGTGGGCAGAGTATAGAAGAAAAGATGAACAAGATGCTAAACAAAAAGCAATTGAAGAAGATAAAGCATGGAAACGCCATGATATGATGGAAAAAGCAAAAGAAGAAATGATAGAAGAACAAACACAAGAGGAAATAAAAGCTTACAATAAGGAACAAGATAAAAAAGAATTAGATGATGAAACATCTAGAAGACAGGCCATTTCTAGGCAAAAACCAAAGACATCTTCTCAAACTAAAACTATAACTGCAGATCCTACACAGCCAAAAGCACCAAGAACTACTCAAGAAACAGCACCATCACATCCATCAATAAAATCTACTGTTCAGCCACCAAAAGTTACTGAACAGAAAAAATATTCTATAGATGGAATAAAATTTTACATTGAAAATGGACAACCAATTTATGAAGTATCTATTAATAGTGATGGACAACATATTGAACCTTATAGAGTTATAGGCTGGGATAATATTAAAACTATGAAACCAAGTGAGTCTCAGAAGTTGTTAAAAGAAATAGATAATCCAGATAAATACTATGACCAAAATATAGCAAGTGTATTAGAAATTGTAGATAAAAAATATGGTACTAATGGATTAGCACAATATATGAAATTATTAAAAACAAAACCTATAAAAGATGAATCAGAAGTAAGTTTGAATATAGATTATGATTTTAGTAATTTAGATACAGTATCAAAAGAAAATAAAAGTATAACGAAATATATTAAAAAATTAGCAAATGCAAATTATAAATTAGGTAGAGCTTCTTACGAAAAATCACCAAGTTTATTTAGCAGATTATGGAATAAAATCAAAACTTTAAAACTAAATTCTGGAGAAATGGAACGAAATATTCCTATAAGTAATAGTCAATATACCATGATGAAGATGGGAGAAGAATTAGAATCTAATCCAACAAATGACAATTTAATTGAAGCATTAAGATCAGGTGTACAAGACCCAGATTTTAGTATTTCAGAATTTGCAAAAGCTTATGAAGTATCTGAAGAAGAAATTAAAGAATACATGAAAAATCCTAAAATTATGGGAATGAGTAGAAGTGAAGCATTTAGATTAAGCCAGAGAATAGATAGACAATCATTAGAGCACCAAGAATCTGAACCAGATTTAAATCATGATGAAGAACCAGTATATACACCACCAATGCATGATGAAAAATAAAAATAATATCCAAACAAAGTTATCAATTTATCTTGACTTTTGTTAATAAAAATGATAAAATCTCAAGTTTGACACTTTCAAAAGAGTAAAAAGTCCATAATGCAGTCATAGACTAGATTATGGACTTTTAT
>CANQTQ010000020.1 GCA_947626765.1 uncultured Clostridia bacterium | reverse complement strand
TAAGTTTTTGTTACAGAAATATTACGTACAACTAGCTTTCATAAGTTTTCTTCGTTAAAACTATTATCTAGTAACTAAAAAATAATACTTTTTCATTTTTATAGTTTACATCAAAAAATGCTTGTGTTATAATTTGCATATAAAGAATTTATGGAGGACTTTACTATATGAATCAAATTCTTGCAACAGAAAAAACAAAAAAATCAAATAAGCAAACAGATATAAAAAACATTATTATGTTTTTTGCAATTAGTCTCATAATTTTTGGAATAGTATTATCTGGTGAAGGCACATATGCAATCTATAAAAGCATAGAAGATACAAAGCCATCCAATATTCCAAAAGTTACTATTCAAAGAGTAAATGATGAAGCTATTGTTAATATAAAACATAATAAGCAAATTATGAAAATTAGTTATTCTTGGGACAATGGAGAAGAAAATGTTGTACCAATAAATGATTATACTGCCCAAGAAACAATAACACTTTTAGAACATAATAGCACATTAAAACTTATAGTAGAAGATATTACGGGAAAACAAATAACGTATCAAGAAGAATTTTTATTAGATGGTGTAGATATTACAAAGCCAACTATACAAATAAATACATCAAATGGTAGTAACAAAATGGTAATTATAGCTAAAGATGAAACTGCAATGTTAAGAATGACATATCAATGGGAAGGAGAAGAAGAAAAAACATTTTATGCTGAAACTAATAATGAAAAAGAATTAACACAAGAATTAATTCTGACTCCAGGAAGTAAAATAATCAGAGTCATTGCAGAAGATTTAAATGGAAATATAGAAGAAATAGAAAAAGAAGTAGTTATATCAACATCAAAACCAACAATGTCTGTATTAAAAGATGGCAATCAAGTTATTTTTGAAGCAAAAGATCAAGATGGAATAAAAGATATTTTAGTTAACTTAAATGGAGAAACATATTCGGCTAAAGATATAAACTTAAAAGAAGTAAAAGTAGGACCTTTAACTTTAAAAGAAGGAAATAACATACTTTCTATTGAAGTAACAAATGTTAATGGATATACAGAAAGTGCTGCTACAGAGCTTATGTATAATTCACAATAAGAAAACTATAGAAAAAGGAGATAAAAATGGCACAAGAAATTTATATAATTGATGAAAATAACGAGCTAAAAACTAAATTAGTAGAGTTATTTAAAAAAGAATCAGACTATAAATTTAAAAAAGCAAAAACAAAAGACATTGAAAGTGTTTTAAAGAATATTCCATCATTAATTATAGTTAATGAAGATGGTATTCAAGAAAATACTGTAGAGCTTTGCAATAAAATTAGACAAAATGAAGATAACAGCATAACGCCTATTATAGTTATTTCATCTGTTAAAGAGAAAAAGCATAGAGTTGAAATATTAAAAGCTTGTGTAGAGCATTATATTAAAGCACCTATTGATGAAGAATATTTGTATTATACTATAAAAAATGTAATAAGACTTTTAGATACAAATCGTAGGGTTAGTCCACTTACTGGGCTTCCAGGTAATGTACAAATACAAGCAGAAATGAAGAAAAGGTTATTAAATAAAGAAGAATTTGCTATATTATATGTAGATTTAGACAACTTTAAAGCATATAATGACATTTATGGATTTTTAAAAGGTGATGAAATTATTAAATTCACTTCTAGATGTATTATAAATCATCTTTCTGATACTGAAACAGAAAATAATTTTATTGGTCATATTGGTGGAGATGATTTTGTTGCAATTACTTCTAACATTAATTGCGAAAAAATATGCCAAGATATTATTTTAGAATTTGAAAAAGGAGTATTAAAATACTTCAATGATGAAGACATTGAAAGAGGCTATTTAGAAGTACCAAATAGAAAGTGTATTATAGAGCAATTTCCTTTAACTTCAATTTCAATAGGAGTAGTTATTATAGATAAAGGAAGATTTAAAAATGTTCTAGAAATTGGAGAAGTAGCAGCGCAGGTAAAACATGTAGCAAAAACTACACCTGGAAGTGCATATGCTATTGATAGAAGAAAAAAATAATAAATTAGAATAAATAAAATAAACATCTCATAAAATTATTAATAAATAGTTTTATGAGATATTTTTATTGTGAAACAACAAAGTTCTCGGGTACCCACCAACAATCTTTGATTGTGATGGTGGGTGAGGTTCATACATTTATAAAAAAGAGTGGAGTGTTTTTATGATTATAATTAGTAAAAAAAGAATAGCTGTTATTAGTGGTATTTTGTTATTAGCTGTATTTGCATTTACCTTTCAAACAGCTAATTTAAATAATACTGTACAAACAGTAAGCCTACCTGTTTCAAACAAAGTAATTGTTATAGATGCACGGACATGGAAAGCCAGATGAGGGAGCAGAATCAAGTAATCGGAACAACAGAAGCAGAAACTAACTTGAAAATAGCATTAAAACTTCAAAACTTATTAGAACAAAGTGGAGCAACTGTAATATTAACTAGAAGTGATGAAAATGCAATTTATGATTTAGATAAAAATACTTTAAGAGAGAAAAAAATTTCAGACATACATAATAGAGTTAAAATAGGAAATGAATCAAGTGCAGATATATTTGTATCAATACATCTAAATAAAATACCACAATCACAATATTATGGTTGGCAATGTTTTTACAAAAAAAATGATGAGCAAAGTATAAAACTTGCAAAAGCTTTACAAGAAAACTTAAATGATGCAATTCAAAAGGAAAATAAAAGAGTTGCTATGCAATTAGATAGTGTATATATAATGAAACATGTAGAAATACCAATTTCAATAGTAGAATGTGGATTTCTTTCAAATCCAGAAGAAGAACAACAATTATTAACAGATTCTTATCAAGATAAGTTAGCATGGGGAATATACAATGGAATTATGGACTATTTCTTAAATTAACTTGTTATAAAAAGCTAATTTAAAAGTAATATAAAAAATATTAAGCAAAAAAAATGGACTATTTCTTAAATTAGTTCTCTATAAAAAATGCTGATTTTAAAATAACAAAAAATTATTAGGCAAAAAAAGTCGAAATTTGGCATACGAAATAAGTTGAAAATATTATTAAAACATGATATAACAAAATATACAAAAGTGCTTATTATTCGCTATGCCAAATATATTAATTAAATATTTAATATCAAATTAAAATTCATTTTAATTTTTGCTACTATAAATTTATATTTTATAATATTTTTATTAATTTAGAATTATCATTTTAATTTTTTAACTTAAAAAATCCTAAGTTTTTTAATTTCTAAATTTAAAACAGTTTTCCAAAAAAATTAAATAAAAAAAGAAAGGTAGGTGCATTTTGTAGCACTTTTGTAGGCATAGCATGTTTTTTTCATATAGTTTTCCTTTTTAATAGCATAGGAAAAATTATTTAGTTTTTCCTATGCAAAAAATTTTATAATTGTAAAAGGTTAAAAACCCAGAAAGGAGGCTAAAATAAAAGTGAATAAAAATAAAATAAATGAATATATTTCCACTCTTTGGAGAAAATATGCTTAAAACATAAAAATTACAAGGAGTGGAAATTTTTTTAAATGGAATATAAAATATTAAGTGGTAAAGGTGCAATTTTAGGACAAAATGAACTTGAAGATTATTTAGAAAAAATGGCTTCAAGTCATAGTTTAAAAAATAGTTCTAATAAAAACACATATCCAATTCCTAGATTAAAAGAAAACTTTGAAATTATTACACAAGTATATAATTTATTAAACGAACATATAAAACTAAAAATTCCAATACACCCAGCAGGAGAATGGATACTAGATAATTATTATGTAATAGAAGAAGCAGTTAAATCTATAAAATTAGAGTTAACTTTAAAAAAATATACAGAATTTGTAGGCATAGATAATGGGGCAGATTCAGGCTTTGCAAGAATTTATGTACTAGCAAGCGAAATAATAAATTATAGTGATAATAAAATAGATGGAAAAATCTTAAATTCTTGCCTTAAGGCATATCAAAAAAAGAAAACCTTAAATATGGAAGAAATTTGGAGCATACCTATATTTTTAAAAATTGTCTTAATTGAAAATATTAGAGAAGTTTGTACAAAGATTTATTTTTCGCAAATGCAAAAATATAAAGTAGAAAATATTGTTGAAAGATTAGTAGAAAAAAAGAATAAAGAAGAGCTTCAATTTACTCATTTAGGAGAATATAAAGCAAAAGTAAAGGGGTATGGAGAAATGAAATATCCTTTTATTGAATACTTATCATATAGATTAAAAAAATATGGAAAAAAAGCTTATCCATATCTTTCTATTTTAGAAGAAGAAGTAGAAAAAATGGGAATGAGCGTATCTGAAGTTGCAAAAAAAGAACATTTTGATATAGCTATTAGAAAAATTTCCATAGGAAATGCAATTACTAGTATAAAAAGTCTAAATCGTATTAGTATGGTAGAAATTTTTGAAAATATAAATGCAGTAGAAGAAATACTAAAACAAGATCCAGCAGATGTTTATGAAAAAATGGATTACAAAACAAAAATATTATATCGTAACTCCATAAAAGAAATATCTAAAAAAACCAAAATTTCTGAAATTTATATAACAAAAAAAGTATGGTCTTTAGCTAATAATGCAAAACAACAATGGTTAAAAAATATAAAAACAGAAAATAATGAAATAAATAAAAAAAAGCAACATGTTGGCTATTATTTAATTGCAGAAGGAAAAAATGATTTATGGAAAGAGCTTACTGGCAAACCAAGAAATGTTATATCTAATAAACTTAAACTAATATTAGCACTTACATTTATAGGAGTTTTAAACATTACCATTTCAAGTTTATTTGCAACATATTTATATAAAGGTACAAAATCTATAATATTATCAGTTATACTTGGAATACTTCTATTAATTCCAAATCAAACTATTATAATACAAATTATTCAATACATTTTAGGAAAAGTTATTAAACCAAAACCAATTCCAAAATTAAATTTTGAAAATGGTGTGCCAAAAGAAAGTGCTACATTTGTTGTAATTCCAACAATCTTAAATTCAAAAGAAAAAGTACAAAAGTTAATGAAAAATTTAGAAATGTATTATATTTCAAATCAAACTGATAATTTATATTTTGCACTTTTAGGTGATGTTACAGCAGGACAAAACGAAAAAGAACCTTTTGATGAAGAAGTAATTTTAGCTGGAATAAATGAAGCAAATGAATTAAATAAAACATATAAAACAGATGGCTTTCCAAGATTCCATTTTTTATATAGAAAAAGAACTTGGAATTCAAAAGAAGAATGCTATTTAGGTTGGGAACGAAAAAGAGGATTATTAAATCAATTTAATGAATACATTTTAGGAAAAAATAAAAATGAATTTTTGGCTAATACCATAGAAACTGCAAAACAAACAAATGATATTCCAATAATAAAATATATTATTACACTAGATGCAGATACAAAACTAACTTTAAATACAGGTATAGAACTAATAGGGGCAATATCACATATTTTAAATGCACCAGTTTTAAATACTAAAAGAGATTGTGTTATAGAAGGACATGCTTTAATTCAGCCAAGAGTTGGAATTTCACTTAATGATGTTCAAAAAAGTATTTTTACTAAACTTTATGCTGGCTCAGGTGGAAAAGATGCTTATACAAATGCTATTTCTGATATTTACCAAGATAACTTTGAAGAGGGAATTTTTACAGGAAAAGGTATTTATGATGTAGCAGTATTTTCTACAGTACTAAATAATGAAATTCCAGAAAATACTGTACTTAGCCATGATTTATTAGAAGGTAGTTATTTAAGATGTGGACTTAGCTCAGATATTATTTTATTAGATGGCTACCCTATTGGCTATAATAGCTTTAAAGCAAGACTTCACAGGTGGATTAGAGGAGACTGGCAAATTGTATATTGGCTAAAAAATACAATAGTAAATAGAAGAGGAGAAAGAAAATTAAATTCGCTAAATTTATTATCAAAATATAAAATATTTGATAATTTAGTAAGAAGCATACAAGAAACAATGGTAGTAATTTCATTAATTTTTATTAATATTGTATGCTTACTTTGTAACATTAAAATTGGCTTAATTGTAAGTTTTTTATTAATATCTAGTATAATGCCAACTATTTTAGAAATAGTAAATCGTATTGTGTTTAAAAAAGAAGAAGAAACAGTACAAAAAACTTTTACTAAAACCATAGGAGGAATAAAAGCAAGTATTATAAGAGGCTTTTTAACCATTGCAAACCTTCCAGATAAAGCATACTTTAGCTTAAATGCAATTATTAAAACAATATATAGAATGACTATTTCTAAAAAACATTTTTTAGAATGGATGACAGCAGAAGAAGCGGAAAAAAATGCAAAAAAAGATTTAAAATCATATTATAAAAATATGTTAGCAAATGTAGTACTAGGAGTTTTAGGCTATATATCGCTATTTTTCTTTAAAAAAAATTTATACAGTATATTTGTATTTATACTATCTAGTATATGGCTTGTAGCACCATTAATTTATTGGTATATAAGTAAAGAAATTACAATAGAAAATAAATTAAAGCAATTATCAAAAGAAGATATAGAATATTTAAAACAAATAGGTAAAAGAACATGGCAATATTTTAAAGAAAATTTAAATAAAGAAACTAACTTTTTACCACCTGATAATTATCAACAAGATAGAAATCCAAAAATTGTATATAGAACATCTCCAACTAATATAGGACTTAGCTTACTTTCAGTTATTTCAAGTTATGATTTAAAATATGAAACATTAGAAAATACAATAGAACTTCTAGAAAAAATATTAAATACTATTTCTAGCCTTCCTAAATGGAACGGTCATTTATACAATTGGTATAATATAAAAACATTAGAACCATTAAAACCAATGTATGTTTCTTCTGTAGATAGTGGAAATTTAATAGGTTACTTATATACAACTAAACAATTTTTAAAAGAAAATATTAATAACCTAGATCAAAATAAAAAAAATTCTTCAAATGAAACAAGTCAAGATATTAATGAAAAAGAAGAATATCAAAAAAAAGAAAATCAAAAAGAGGAAAATCAAAAAGAGGAATATCAAAAAGAGAATAATTCAAAAATAAAGTCTAAGTTGCAAAACCTTATAGAAATAATAGATAAATTAATTAATAATGCTGATTTTTCTAAGTTATATGATGAAGAATCAAGGCTATTTTCAATTGGATTTAATGTTGAAGAAAATAAATTAACAGATTCATATTATGATTTATTAGCATCAGAAGCAAGACAAACAAGCTTAGTTGCAATTGCTAAAAAGGATATACCTGCTAAACATTGGAACAACTTAAGTAGAACTTTAACGATTTTAAATAAATATAAAGGACTAATTTCATGGTCTGGAACTGCATTTGAATATTTAATGCCAAATATGAATATTCCAAGCTATTCAGGAAGTTTACTTGATGAATCTTGCAAGTTTATGATAATGAGCCAAAAAGAATATGCTAAAAAACTAAATATTCCATGGGGAATTTCCGAATCTGCGTTTAATTTAAAAGACTTAAATAATAACTATCAGTATAAGGCATTTGGTATACCATGGCTCGGACTAAAAAGGGGTTTAGCAGATGAAATGGTTGTAAGCTCTTATGCAAGTATTATGGCACTACTAGAAGAGCCAAAAGAAGTTATTAAAAACTTAAAAATATTAGAAAAGCAAGGAATGTACCAAAAATATGGATTTTATGAAGCAATAGACTATACGCCAACAAGATTAAAAAAAGGGGAAGAATATGCTGTTGTAAAAACATATATGGCACATCATCAAGGATTAATTATACTTGCAATAAATAATCTTTTATCTAATAACATTTTGCAAAAAAGATTTATGGAAAATCCGCAAACTGCAGCTGTAGATATATTACTTCAAGAGAAAATGCCAGAAAATATAATTATAACAAAAGAAGAAAAAGAAAAAGTAGAAAAAATAAAATATGTAGAAGATAATATTAATTCCCAAATAGAAATTACAAAGCCATATTCAAAATTGCCTCAAATAAATAGCTTATCTGGAAATAATTATATGGTTATAATGGACTCAAAAGGAAGAGGTTATAGCAAATATGGAGATATTTTAATAAATCGTTATAAAAAAACAGCAGATGTTGAACAAGGAATTTTCTTTTTCTTTAAAAATATAAAAAGTAAAAGAATATGGACAGCTAATAACATGAGCTATTTAAGTCAGCCAGATAAATATACAATGTATTTTACACCAAGCCAAAATAAAATAGTAAGGCAGGACCGGAAATATAGAAACCATATTAAAAGTAGCTATTGCACCAAATGACCCAATAGAATTTAGAACAATAGAGCTTACAAATTATGGATTAGAAGCGGAAACAATAGAAGTTACTAGCTTTTTAGAGCCTGTTCTTTCTTCTTTAGAACAAGACAGCGCACATACTGCTTTTAATAATTTATTTTTAAATTATGAGTATATAAATGATTTAGGCGCTATTATAGTAAATAGAAGAAAAAGAACTAAAGGTGATCAAGAAATTTATTTAGGAACATGTTTTTATACAGAAAAACAAACTTCTAGAGAATTAGAATACGAAATAGATAAAGAAAAATTTTATGGAAGAAATAATATACTTCTCCCTAAAGCAGTTTTAAATTCAACACCTTTTAGTAAACAAATTAACTATACTACAGACCCAATTATTAGTTTTAAAAGAATAATAACAATAGAGCCAAAGGAAAAAGTAATTGTAAACTTTATAATAGCTGTTGGAAACACTAAAGAGCAAGTATTAGAACATTTAAAAACTTACAATAATGAAGAAAAAATTAAACATGGTTTAGAACTAAGTAAGGCAAAATCTGAGGCGGAAAATAGATATTTAGGTGTAACAGGAAAACAAATAGAATTTTATCAAAAAATATTAGGATATTTACTATTTCCAAATCCACTTAAAAAACTAAAATATCAAAAACCTATAAATCTTACAATAAGCAAATTATGGCAATATGGAATTTCAGGAGATTTACCAATTTTATTAATAAAAATAAAAGAACAAGAAGAAATAGAAGTACTAGAACAAATACTAAAACTATATTATTACTTTCATGTAAAAAATATTAAAATGGATTTAGTTATATTAAATACTGAAAGCTATAGTTATCAAAACAGCTTAAAAGATAGCATTTTTAATAGTATACTAAATGAAAATATATCATATTTGCAAAACACTAAAGGTGGAATTTTTGTACTAGATAATTTATCAGAAGAAGAAATATATTTCTTAGAATGTAGAGCAAATTTAAGCTTTGATGCAAGTTATGGAAGTAGCATGAGATATTTAAAAGAATTAGAAGAAGAGTATTTAGAACAAATATCAGAAATGCCACAAGAAGAACAAGTACCATATATAGAAGACATAAAAGTAGTTACACCTAAACTAGAAAATTTAAAATATTTTAATGAATATGGTGGATTTTCAGAAGATGGAAAAGAATACTATATTCGTGTAAATAAAGAAGAAAAACTACCAACTGTATGGAGTCATATTTTAGCAAATAAAGAATTTGGAACATTAATAACAGAAAGTATGGGTGGATATACATGGTATAAAAATAGTCGTTTAAATAGACTAACATCATGGAATAATTCCCCTGTAACAGATGTACCATCAGAAATTATATATTTACAAGATAAAGAAACTAAAAAAGTGTGGTCACTAGGGTTAAACCCATGCCCAGATGAAAATGACTATTATATAACTTATGGATTTGGCTATGCTAAATATATGCATACAAGTAAAGGACTAACACAAAAATTAGATATATTTGTTCCAATAAATGATTCAGTAAAAGTTCAAACACTTATATTAGAAAATAATGAACTAAAAAAGAAAAAATTAAAATTAATTTATTATTTAAAGCCTGTACTTGGAGAAGATGAATTAAAAACAAATGAATATTTAAACCTAGAATATTATGAAAATTCTAATTTAATATGCATGAAAAATTTAGCAGAAGAACCTGAATTTTCTAACTACTTATTTGTATCTAGTAGTGAAAAAATTACTTCATATACTGGAAGCAAAGAAGAATTTATAGGAAAAGGAAACTTAAGTAGTCCAGATGGAATTTACCAAATAGAGTTAAACAAGCAAAACTCTTTGTGGCAAAATGGAATAATAGCAATTCAATGTGAAGTAGAATTAGAAGCATTAGAAAGTAAAAAAGTTATTTTTGTATTTGGTGCAGGAAGTACTGTATTAGATTGCCAAGACTTAGCTTATCAATATACAAATTATCCAAAAGTTTATGAAGAATATGAAAAAACAAAAAGATTTTGGAAAGAACAAACAGAAAAACTTCAAGTTACTACACCACTTGAATCTATAAATATATTATTAAATGGCTGGCTCATTTATCAAGTATTAGCATCTCGTATATGGGGAAAAACAGGTTATTATCAGTCAGGGGGAGCATTTGGATTTAGAGACCAACTTCAAGATAGTATAGCATTAAAATATATTAACCCAGAATTTACAAGAAATCAAATTATAAACCATAGCAAGCATCAATTTATTGAAGGAGATGTAGAACATTGGTGGCATGAAGAAACTAAAAAGGGAATTAGAACAAGATTTAGTGATGATAAACTATGGCTTGTATATTTAGTAGAAGACTACATTGAATTCACATCAGACTATAGTTTGTTAGAAGAAATTGTGCCATACCTTGAAGGTAATATATTAGAACCTGGAGTAGATGAAAAATATGATTTTTATCAGGTTTCAAATGTAAAAGAAAGTATTTTTAAACATTGTAAAAAGGCAATAGAAGCATCATTAAACTTTGGAGAAAATGGACTTCCTAAAATAGGCTCTGGAGACTGGAATGACGGCTTTAGTGAAGTAGGAAACCATCGGAAAAGGAGAAAGTGTATGGCTTGGATTTTTCCTTTATACAGTCTTACAAAAATGGATATCTATTTGTAAAACAAAATTAAAAAATGAGTCAAATTTAAATACTGCAAATGAAAATAATGAATATGAAGAAGACATAAAAAAATATGAATCTATATTAGAAAAGCTAAAAAAAGCATTAAATAATAATGGCTGGGATGGAAGATGGTATAAAAGAGCATTTATGGATGATGGTAATGTACTAGGCAGTATACAAAATGAAGAATGTAGAATAGATGGAATTAGCCAAAGCTGGTCTGTTATATCAAACGCAGGAGATAATGACAAGAAATATATTTCAATGGAAAGCCTAGAAAATCATTTAATAGATAAAGAAAATGGAATTATAAAATTATTAGATCCACCATTTGAAAAAGGAAACTTAAAACCTGGTTATATAAAAGCATACCTTCCAGGGACTAGAGAAAATGGTGGTCAATACACACATGAGTGTTGTTGTTAGCACCAGTTTTTGAAAATATTGATACTCTTAAAATACATATAATCAAAAAACGAAAAACATATTACTAAAAATTTACACAGCACATTCCTTAAAAAGTGTTAATTAAAACCATTAAAAATGTGCATTGAAAGTCTCGAAAAATGCACAACGAAATACTCAAAAAATGCACAACATATATTGAAAAAAATAAAAAAATATGTTATCCTAGAGAAGAGGTGAAGTTAATGAAATTAACAAAAAAGGGTTATATGCCGAGATTAATAGATAAAGCAATAGAAGAAAATCTGGAGATTTTTGGTGCTATTAGTATTGAAGGACCAAAATGGTGTGGAAAAACATGGACAGCTTTAAATCATTCAAATAGTGTGACATATTTAAATAATACGGCAGATAATTTTAGAGAAAAACATTTAGCAGAAATGGATGTAAATTTAGTATTAGATAAAGATAAGCCAGAGCTTATTGATGAATGGCAAGAAGTTCCTGCAATATGGGATGCTATTAGATTTAAGTGTGACCAAGATAACGAAAAAGGGAAATATATTTTAACAGGTTCAAGTGTTCCAGTAAGTAATAAAATACATCATTCTGGAGCAGGAAGAATTTGTAAAATGAATATGTATACTATGTCTTTATTTGAGTCAGGAGATTCTAGTGGAGATGTTTCTTTAAAGGATTTATTTGAAAACGAAGTGAAAAATAAATTAGTAAACAAAGTAGAATTAAAGAGATTAGCAGAATTAATAGTAAGAGGAGGTTGGCCAGAATCAATTAATATTAGTGTTAATGGTGCTATGAAAATAGCTAGAAGTTATATTCAAGCAGTATTAGATAAAGATATAATAGAAATAGATGGAGTAAAAAGAGATAAACAAAAGATGGAAATGTTACTTAGATCACTTGCAAGAAATGAAAGTACGATTTCTGCTAATAATGTATTAATGAAAGATATTGATGATAATGTTACAGAAGGAGATGTTACCATAAGCAGAAATACAGTTACAGACTATCTAAATGTACTAAATAGATTACATTTAATTGAAAATCAAAATTCTTTTATGTATAAAATACGTTCAAGATTAAATATAGGAAAAAATCCTAAAAGACATTTTGTAGATCCATCACTAGGATGTGCGATTTTAAATATTACTCCAGAAAAATTGATAAATGATTTAGAAACAATGGGATTATATTTTGAAGCTTTATGCGAAAGAGATTTGAAAATATATGCAGAAAGTATAGGAGCAAAGTTATATCATTATAGAGAAAATGATACTGGAGTAGAAGTTGATAGCATAGTAGAAATTGCTGATGGAGAATATGGAGCAATAGAAATAAAACTAGGTGCAAATAAAGAAGAAGAAGCAGTAGCAAGTTTGAAAAGGTTTTATGAATTGGCAGAAGTTAAACCTAAATTTATGTGTGTAATTTGTGGTTTATATGATGCAGTTGTAAAAAGACCAGATGGAATTTATGTACTACCAATTACAGCTTTAAAACCATAGTAATGGAGTATATCAAAAGACACAATGCTATTATAAGAACAAAATAAAAGTGTGAAACAATTTTTTTGAAAAAACAAAAAAATGTTTCACATTTTTACGATTTTGTGGTATAATATAAATGTGAAACAAAATCAACAAAGAAACACAAAAAAGTTTCACATTTTAAAGGAGAGATATATTATGGAAGAAAAAATTGAAATTATGGGTCTTCTTCAAAATAAACAATTACTTGAACACGAATTACAATCACTTGCTTATGGTTCAGTTGAAATAAGAGAAAAAGATTCAAACAAATATATATATGTGCATTATAGAGAAGATGGAGTAGCTTTAACAAAATATGTTGGAGAATACTCAGAAGAATTATATAATTTAATATTAAATAATAGCATTAAGGCAAAAGAGTTAAAAAAACAAATAAGAGAAATAAACAAAAAATTGAAACAATTAAATTATGTAGAAGAAGAACTTTCTGAAAAAGTAAAACAAAATATAGACTTTGCAAAGAGGCATTTAGTAGATACAATTTATAAACAAGCAATATTAGAAGGTGTTGCAACTACATTTGCAGATACAGAAAGCATTATTGAAGGTGGAAAAGTAAATAATATGACATCAGAAGATATAATGAAAATAGTAAATTTAAAACATGCTTGGGAATTCATATTAAACAAAAATGTTATATTAGTAGATACTAATTTTGCGTTATTATGTGAAATCAACAAAATAGTTGAAGAGGGATTTTACTATTCAGCAGGGAAAATTAGAAATGTTCCAGTAAACATAGGTGGAACAACATGGAAACCAGATTTACCGATTGGAAGCATTATAAAAGAAGAATTAGAAGAAATTTTTAATAAAAAATTAGATGATGTTGACAGAGCTATAGAAATTTTATTGTACACAATGAAAAAGCAGATATTTATAGATGGAAATAAAAGAACATCAGTAATATATAGTAATCACTATTTAATTTCAAAAGGAAAAGGAATTATAGCAATTCCAGCAGAACTTACAGAAGAATTTAAGGATTTACTTATTCCATATTATGAAGGAAAAGATGAAAAACAAATCAAGAAATTTATTAAAGAGAAATGTTATATGGAGATATAGAATAAAGTCAATAGTCCGGTTTTGTATAATAAAAAATCCGGCTAAAACCGGACTTTTTTGAAAAATAAGTTATAAATCAATAGCTGTTCACTTTTGTGAACACCATTTAGAAAAATTTGAAAAAATTTTTTTTATATGGTTTAATATAATTGTATAATTATAATTAAAGATAAGGGAATATGTATATGGAAAAAATTACAATAGATGAACAAAATAAAAGGAGAATACAAAAGTATTTAAGACAATTAGTAACTATATATGATTATGAAAATGATATTGCATTATTAGAAGAAAAAGGACAATTAACAGAAGAATTAGCAAGAAAAGTTTTTACAGAAATTATGAATGATGCATATAGAACAAGAACTATGTTAGAGCCAAAAGAAGGTAGTGAATTTAAGGAAGAAATTGAAGAAGCGTTTTCAAAATATGATAAAATTCCAAAGCCAGACCAATTTGAACAATATGGATTTTATGATGGTGCATATAATAATATGGAATTATATGAAATTTATTCTAATATGCAAATTGCATTTGAATTAAGAGAATTAGACAACAAATATTATGGGTGTAGAGATTTAAGAAATATTGCAAATACAGCAATAAATTCTATTGAAGGAATAGAAAAATACAAAATTAATGTAACACCAGATGTAAAAGAAGAACTACAAAGAATACAAGAAGAATTAAGAACTTTATTGAGTGAAGAAAAAACAGACATTAAAGGTATTCAAGAAAGAATAGAATTATATAATGGACATGCTACAAATATATGGAATGATTATTTGACAGGTGTAGATGATATTGAAAATAGCCAGTATAGATGGGTTATTCATAACCTAACAAAAGGAGAATTAGAGGGCGATTTTAGAAACAAATATATGTCTACATCACTTATGACTAATAATGCAATGGGAAGATATGGAAGTTCTGATTATGGACTAATAATAAAACCTAAGCATATTGTTTGTGCAAGTTATAAAGATACATATACACTTAATACAAGAGATGATGAAGAAAATTTATTCAATATTAAACCACCTCTTATGCTACCACAAGAAATAGAAGATATTTGTATAAAGCAAACTATTGAGGAAAATGGGGAAATGTTAAATTATGAAACAACACCTATTTATTCAGAACTTGTTGTCGATGAATATGATATAGAGGGAGTTTATTACATAAGTTATGGAGAGCAGGAACTTGCAAAGGATTATGAAAAAGCAAAAAAGGTAGCAGATGAAAGAGGATTACCTTTAATCGAAAGAGATATTAGTAAGTATAGAGCAGAACATGGACTTGAACCAATGACAGAAAAATCAAAACAAAATTTATGTAGAAATGTATTATGGAAATGTTGCGTAGGAGATAAAGAATTAGAGCAAATATATATGCAATTTTCAAGAGAATTTATAGACCAGCATTTTCAAGAGTTCTATGAACAATTTATGCAGATAAAAGAAAATCCGGAATTTTCTAAAGAAGATATATTGAGAGCTTTTGCAGATGTTGCAAGAGGAGATATGGATTTTGGAAAAATATCACAAAATATAGATGCGATGTATCTAAGTGAAGAACAAAAAGAAACCATACAAGATATTAAAGAATATGGATTAACTGATATAGAAGATATGGAAACTTTAAAACAAAGACTAGAAAAAAGTATATCAGAAGGAATATTTTATAGTGCAGACCAACAAAATCCGGAAAAAAAGAAAAAGTTTGAAAGTATAAAAAGAGCTATACCACAATATGAAGAGCTAAAAAATGTATATTTACAATTAAGACAAGAGGGATTAGAAGATGAGCTATATAAAGATATTGATTTAAAAAATATAAGTTACTCAGAATTGCTGGAAAAAGCAACAAAAATATTGGATGAAGAAGCAAAAAAAGGTGAAATAAAACCAGATATTACTGATGAAACTGTAATAGTAACAAAAGATGAAGAAAGTATTGTACAATCATCTGAAGAGGCAATAGCAAAAAAACAAGAAGCAGTAGATAGTAGTGGAGCTAGAATAAATGAATTTGGAGAAATTATAAGAGAAAATAATACAGAAGAAAGAGTAATACAAGATTTAAATATTAGTGTTGATATGCCACAAAATACAGTAACAAGTAAGCAACTTCAGCAACCACAACAAACTCAAAAAATACAAACAACAAATATGTGGAAAAATAGGTTTCAAAATTGGTATAGTGCAATAGATAGAGTTTCACAAACTGTAAAAGATAAATTTGTGAAAATGAAATCAGATATTATAAAAGCTATAAGTGAAAAATTAAAAGAAAGAACTAACCATAGACAAATTAATACACAAGAACAAGATACGAATGAAAGGTAGGTAATTCATTTGAAACAAGAATATATAGATGCTTTTTCGGAAGTAAATGAAATAATTAAAATGATGCCAGATGAATTGACTAATAAGATTCCTAGTAAATTTAAGGAAATGTTAGAAGATGAAAGAAATAAAGAATATAATCCTAATATACAAGAGCCATTAGAAAAACAAAAATTGAAAAATGAAACAATAATAATATTGGGGTTGATATATAGGGATTTTCTATGTCCTCCAGATGAAAAAAGAAGATTACAAGCAAAAGATGCTAGAGAATTACAAGAAGTGCAAAAAGCCATAGAAGAAGAGATAAGAGAAAAATATAATCCAGATGAGATATTTAAAAATAAAAGGCAGAATATCACTGAAGAAAAACAAACTACTGAACAAACTAGTATGATTGTAGTGAAAGAAGAAAAATGGTACAAAAAAATATTTAAAATTATAAAGAATTTATTTAAAAAAGATTAACAAATTAAAAAATATCTCCCAGTAGGGTAAAAAGGTTTTAGGAGAAATTCTCCTAAACAGCAAAAAGGGTGTCAAAACACCACGCTGGCGAATATTGGGCATAAGATTTTGCCACAGTATTTGGAACAAAAATTGAAGCTTTAATAGCTTCTTTTTTTCTACCCTTTTTCTTTTTATGTACCCATTTTAAACTAAACAATAAAATAAATAGTAAAATGCATTACAGATGTAGGTATAGTATTTGCTATAAAGAATAAAAATACAAAAATTGGAAATACTTATAACTAAAGGAGTGAGTGTAATGCAAGAAGAAAACATAGAAAGAAGAAAATATAAAAAGAAAAATGATTTTAAAATAAATATAATATTTAATGAAAACGGAGAAAAATTAGAAAATGTTATAGAAAGAGCATTTAGCCATTATATATTAAGAAATAATAGTACAAAGGTTAATTAAAAAGTTAAATTCATAATAATGCAAATTAGTAAAACCAATAGCAAAACAAGAGATAATATGATATAATATCTAGCAAGAGTATCAATATTATCTCATTTTTATTTTAGCAGGAAGGAGGAAAAGTGAGCTTAAATATAATGAATAATATTGAATATAAAGTAGGCATATATATTAGACTTTCAAGAGAAGATGAAGAAAAAGAAAAATATCAAGAAAGCGAAAGCATTGGAAACCAAAGAACATTACTTATGCAATATATCAAAGAAAACAAACTAAATTTTATTGCAGAATACGTTGATGATGGTGTAAGTGGTACAAGTTTTGATAGACCAGGATTTAATAGAATGATAGCAGATATTGAAAACGGAAAAATAAATATGGTAGTTACTAAAGACTTATCAAGACTTGGAAGAAACTATGTACAATCTGGGCTATATATTGAGGATTACTTCCCAGAGCATAATGTTAGATTTATAGCTATTTTGGACAATATAGATACAGCTTATGATACCTCAAATAATGATATTGCACCATTTAAGTCAATATTAAATGAAATGTATGCAAAAGACACATCAAAGAAAATAAATAGTGTTCTGCAATCAAAAAGAAATAATGGAGAATATTTAGGAACAGCACCTTTTCGGCTATAAAAAAGATCCAGAAAATAAATACCATTTAATAGTAGATGAAGAGGCAGCAAACGTTGTAAAGCTGATATATGAAAAATACTTAGAAGGTTTTGGTACAATGCAAATAGCAGATTATTTATCTAAACAGAAAATTCCAGTTCCATCAGATTATAACAAGAAAAATAGAGGAGCAAAATCTCTAACTTATGGACTATGGCAACAATCTACTGTAAGATTTATTCTTTCAAATGAAATTTACACAGGAACAGTAATACAAGGAAAAAGAAAGAAAGTAAGTTTTAAATCTAAAAGATTCATTAATCTTCCTGAAGAAGACTGGATAAAAGTAGAAAATATGCATGAAGCAATAATTAGTAAACAAGATTTTGAAAGAGCTCAAAGACTTATCAAAGCAACAAAAGGCTCAAGGGTAGTCCAAAATGATTATTTATTTAAAGGCTTGCTTAGATGTTATGATTGCAAAGGATATATAGGAATAAGAAGTCCAGATAAAAACGGAAACATTTATGGCAGATGTCAAAGATATGGAAGATTTGGAAAATTTGAGGTTTGTTCACCACACAATTTCAACTATCAAGTTTTTGAAAAACAAATGCTAGAAGTTTTAAAGGAAGTTTGCAAAGAATATACTAATACAAAAAAGCTAGAAAAAATTGCAAAACAATCAAAATCAAAACAGTCTCAAGAATTTAATATAAAAAAGCAAATAGATTCTTTCAAAGAGGCAATAGAAAAAGAAACTAGAAAGCTAGAAGTAATGTATGATGATAGACTTGCAAATATTATAACACTTGATGAATACATGAAAAATGCAAATAGAATAAAAGAAACTGTCAAAAGCTATGAACAAAACATCCAAGAGCTAGAAAAAGAATTAGCAGGAGAAAGTAAAAAAACAAAAAATGAAACTAAGTTAAATAATTTGATAGAAGAATTTTTAGGTATGCAAAAGCCAACAAAAGAAATAATTAGAGAGTTTATAGAAAAAATAGAAATTCATAGTGATAAGCAAGTCGATATTTATTTCAATTTTAAACCACTACAAGAAGTTAATAATAATTTAAATAAATTTATATGTGCTAAAAAAGAATATGAGAAAAAGGTTGTATAAAATCACATATTATAAGAGAGAATAGTATAATAATATTGACAAATGTAATACAATGTACTACAATAAATAAAAAGGAGTTGATATTTATGACTATTTCAGTTAGATTAAATGATAAAGATACAGATTTAATAAAAGCATATGCAAAACTAAATAATATATCAATATCAGATTTAGTAAGAGATGCTATTTTAGAAAAAATAGAAGATGAATATGATTTAAAATGCTATTATGATGCAATGGAAGAATTTAAAAGAAATCCTAAAACATATACTACTGATGAATTAAAACAAATGATGGAATTATGGGATGATGAAGATGAGGAAGTATAAAGTAGAATATACTGAAAGAGCAATAAAAAATCTAAGAAAGTTAGACAAATATACAAGAAATTTTATAGTAGCATGGATAGATAAAAATTTGGTAAATTGCGAAAATCCTAGAATACATGGCAAAGGCTTAACTTCAGATAGGTCTGGTCAATGGAGATATAGAATTGGAGATTATAGATTAATATGTGAAATTAAAGAAAATGAAATTGTGATTTTAGTGCTAGAAATAGGACATAGAAGAGAAGTATATGACTAAATAAAATGTCCATAACTGCAATACACACATGCTAGTTGTTGGGCAATAATAGCTGAAGCAATTTTAGGTTTTGGAAATAAAGCAATGGAATATTATAGAATGATAAACCCTATTGAGCATAGTAGAACAAAAGAAGCGGCAACTAAATATAAAGTAGAACCTTATGTAGTAGCAGCAGATATTTATGGGCAAAAAAATCTAGCAGGTCGTGGCGGTTGGACATGGTATACTGGTTCAAGTAGTTGGATGTATGAAGCAGGAGTAAAATATTTGTTAGGTCTAAGAATAGAACAGCAAAAATTAAGCATTAAACCTTGCATACCAAATGATTGGAAAGAATATAAAATAAAATACAAGCATGGAAATAGTATTTATAATATTAATATTATAAACCCAAACGGAAAATATAGTGAAGTAGTATCATTTAAATTAAATGAAAAGGAAGTTCCAGAAAAACAAATTACTTTAAACCCAAATGGCGGAATTTATAACATTGAAGTGGTATTGGGAACAGGCCCAATTGCTCATTTTTAGACTATTAGGTACAGGCTACAAAACAAAAATTTGATTTTTTTATATAAAAGTAGTATAATAAAGGTACAAGTAGATTACTTGATTTTAAGAAAAAAAATTGAAAGGATTTGACACTAATGAACAAAACAGCAAGATTTTTTATTCGGAGGGCTATCGGACTCATAGCCCTTACCCTGGGAATCCATCTTATGGATGCCTACATGCACAAAGTTCTTCCGTTTGGAATTGAAACTTCCAACATCGGTATCAACGGAGTATGGGCCTACTTAGGTTGGTTCATCGCAATCGTAGTTATTGCGTATGGTTTGATGATGATATTCAACCATACCTACAATAAGCTGGTGCGGAAGCTCTTCAAAGGGGAGATCTAAACAAAAAGCCGAGGCCCTAAAAGGACCTCGCTTTATTTTATTTAATTTTATTTAACACCTTGACTACACCAACCTAAATAAATATAATATTAATTAGTTTAAAAACATACAAAGTAGTATATTTATACCAAAATAAGATATATATAAATTACACTTAATTAATAAAAATAAATTCCAAATATTAAAGATTGGAGATAATAAAATGACAGAAAAAACAAAAATAAAATTTCATGTAATGGCTGTTATTTGCATTTTAATCTTTTGTTTTGCATTAACACCAATAACATTTCAAAATGATACATATTATACAATAGCAATAGGAAAACATATAGCAGAAACTAAAACAGTAGATATGCAAGACCCATTTTCTTGGCATGAAAATTTACCATATACATATCCACATTGGGCTTATGATTTAGGAACATATTTTATTTATCAGCTAGGAGAAAATATTGGAATTGGTGGATTTTGTAGTGTATACATTTTAACAGTTGCATTAACAATGATATTAGGTCTAGTAATATATTATACTAATAATAAACTATGCAAAAATCCTTTAATTTCATTTTTTATGACATTAATTATAATGTATTTATTAAAAGATTTTATTGCAGCAAGAGCTCAGCTTGTAACATTTATTTTATTTGCACTAACTATTTTGTTTATAGAACAATTTATAAAAACAAAAAAGAAAAGATATGCTGTATATTTGGTAATTATACCTATTTTAATAGCTAACTTGCATTGCGCAGTTTGGCCATTTTACTTTGTTTTATACTTGCCATATATTGCAGAATATTTATTAATAGCTTTAAATGATGCATATATTTTTAATAAATTAAGTATTTGGTGGAATAAACATAAATTAAATAAGCTAAATAAAAAAGGTAATATAGAAGAAATTGGCAAATGTCAAGAAAAAATTGCTAAGCTTCAACTTGAAAAAGAAAATTATATAAAGAAAACAGAAAAACGCAGAAAAGAATCATACAAAATTATTGTTAGAAAAGAGCCTATAGCAAAATGGCTTATTGTAATTATGATAATTTGTGCTTTTACAGGTCTTTTAACACCAATTGGAACTACACCATATACATATTTAATAAACACTTTGCAAGGCAATACAACAAATAGCATTAGTGAACACCAACCATTAGTATTAATTAACCACAAAACAATGTTAGCAGTATTAACTGTGTATATATTATTGCTAGTATTTACAGATGTAAAAGCAAGTTTAAGCGACTTTTTCATGCTTGGTGGTTTAACTTTACTTGCGTTTATGTCTAGAAGACAGTTTTCTATATTTGTAATAATTTGCGGCTTTATATTCGCAAAAATGGTTACATATTTAATAGAAAAATATGATGAAAAAGGTGTAAAAACATTAATGGAATATATGACATCTATTTTAGGAAAGGCTTTAACAGTATTAGTTATTATTTTATTTAGTGTTCTATTATATAAACCACAAGCAAAAGATAAATTTGTAAATAGTGCATCATATCCAGTTGATGCAGCTACATATATTTTGGAAAATATAGATACAAAAAACATGAAATTATTTAATGAATATAATTATGGTAGTTATTTACTATTTAGAGGAATACCAGTATTTATAGATTCAAGAGCAGACCTATATGCACCAGAATTTAATAAAGGAAATAATGAAGAGGGAAGAGATATTTTTTCAGATTATATTAACACTTCAAATATTAGTTCATATTATGAAAGTCAATTTGATAAATATGACATTACACATGTTATTATAGGAAAGAAAAGTAAACTAAATATGTTTTTATCAAAAGATGGTAACTATAAAGAATTATATAGTGATAACTATTTTGTAGTTTATGATAGATTATCAGAATAAATTAGAAAGGTAAAAAGCTTAAGTGGAAATTAAAGTAATAAATGGAGAAGAAAAGCAAAGATTAGATAAATATATTGTAAGCAAAAATACAGAACTATCTAGAACTATGATTAAAAAGCTTATAGATGAAAATGAAATATTAGTAAATAGCAAAAAAACAAAAACATCTTACTTAATACAAAAAGATGATGTTATTACAATAAATTTGCCACAAGCTAAAGAAACTAATGTGCAGGCTCAAGATATTCCATTAGACATCATATATGAAGATAACGATATTATAGTAGTTAATAAACCAAAGGGAATGGTTGTACATCCTGCAGTAGGAAATTTAGATGGTACATTAGTAAATGCAATTATGGCTCATTGCAAAGGAAATTTGTCAGGAATAGGTGGAAAACTAAGACCTGGTATTGTTCATAGATTAGATAAAGATACATCTCGGCCTTTTAATAGTAGCAAAAAATGATAAAGCTCATATTAATATGAGCAATCAAATTCAAAATAGAGAAGTAAAAAAAGTATATATAGCATTAGTTAGGGGAATTGTAGCAGAAAATGAAGCCACTATAGATATGCCAATAGGAAGAAGCACAAAAGACAGAAAAAAAATGGAAGTTACTTCAAAAGGAAAAAATGCAGTTACACATTTTAAAGTATTAGAAAGATTTAACAATTGTACTTTATTAGAAGTTAGAATTGAAACAGGAAGAACACATCAAATAAGAGTTCACATGTCAGAAATAGGTCATCCTGTAGTAGGAGATATGACATATTCTAACGGAAAAAATGAATTTGGAGTAGAAGGACAAATGCTACATGCTAAGAGCTTAGATTTTAAACACCCTATTACAAATAAGCAAATGCATTTAGAAGCACCACTTCCAGAGTATTTTGATGAAGTATTAAATAAATTAAGAAAATAAATTGGTTTATAGGTAAATCCTAAAGCTTAAAAAACCTAAATATATAATGAAAGAACTTAGCATACTAAAATGCTAAGAAAATAAAAAATATGGAAGAAAGGCTACAAAAATTTTTGGCAAATCAAGGTATATGTTCTAGAAGAAAAGCTGAAGAGTATATATTAAATGGAAATGTTAAAGTAAATGGAATAGTAGTTACTAAGCTTGGAACAAAAATAGAACCAGAAAAAGATAACATAGAATTTAATGGCAAAATTGTATCAAATAAAATAAATTATATATATATTTTATTAAATAAACCTATTGGATATGTAACAACTGTAAAAGACCAATTTGGAAGAGATACAGTAACAGACCTAATTAAAATAAAAGAAAAAGTACTTCCTGTACGGCAGATTAGATATGTATACATCAGGGGCACTTTTGCTTAGTAATGATGGAGATTTTATTTATAAAATTACTCACCCAAAACATGAAATAAGTAAAACATATCAAGTAACAATAAAAGGAAAAATTACATCAGACGAAATAGAAAAGCTAAAAAGTGGAGTAGACATTGGAGACTATATAACAAAACCTGCAATGGTTAAAATTATGAAAATAGATGAAGAAAAAGATATTTCTAGAATTGAAATAATAATTCATGAAGGAAAAAATAGACAAGTAAGGCGCATGTGCGAAGCAATTGGAAAAAAAGTGTTAGCTCTTCATAGAAGCAAAATAGGAAATATATCTGTTAAAGATTTAAAATTAGGAACATGGCGATATTTAAATAAACAAGAAGTAGAATCATTATTAACAGAAAAATAATTCTAAATTGAGAATTCATTATGTACTAAAAAATTGGACAAATATTAAATGATATGCTAAAATACTAATAGTTTAAGTTTTTTTAATCTTTGATTCAAGATTAGAAGGGGGAAAAAATGGTAGAAGATAAAGAAATTAAAGCAACCATATCACCATTTGCCATTCGAGAAGGGGAAATAAAAGTATTTGATGGAAAAGATGGTTATGTTTCTATGAACCAAATAATTCATAGAATTAATATAGGACATATTAATGATATTCACTTTGCAATTTTAGAGTTAGTAAATGAATTTGAATTTATTACATCAAGGCAATTACTTCAAATGTTAGAATGGAAAAATATTGATGTAGGTTCTCAAGATAAACTAAATAATAAATTAGAGCAATTAGTAAAAACAAAAATACTAACAAGATATTATTTTGATTCGGAAGATGGAAAAGGAATATATCGTATATACTGCCTAGAAAAAATGGGAAAATATTTATTAACATCACGCGGAATAGATTGCAAATGGCAACCAACAGATAACACAAAACCAGTTTCTATGATTAAAAAAAGATTAGCAGGAAATCAAACACTAATTGCATATTTAAGAAAAGTAAAAGCATTTGATTCATATACTCCAAAGCCAAGCTTAACTGCAAAACAGGCAGGGAAAACTTTTAAAGCAAGTGGCGGCTCAGTAAAGCTAACTAAAAATGGTAAATCAATTGAATTTTTATTTGAAGTAATTCGTAGAGAACAAGAATGGGAAAAGAAGCTAATAGAAAAAATAAGATTATACAAAGATTTTTACGAAAACTTTCAGGTGGGAGACTCAGGTTATATGAGTTTACCACAACTAATTTTAGTTTGTGAAGATGAAAAGCACATGGCAGAAACTTTTAAAACAATCATTTTAAATAATTTAGAAATTAGCAATATTAAACTATACTATACAACAGATTTAAGACAAAATGAAGAAACCTTAGCTAAAACTTTAGTAGAGTTTAAACTAGATGAAGAAACTAAAAAATACAAAATGGAAAACATAGAAGTAAAATTATTAGGAATTTAGAAAAAAAGTAAGCTTAATTATTTTAAGCTTACTTTTTTCTATATAAAATATTAATTTATATTTTATTCACTCTTTTTATTTTTTAAATTAACAACTATTGCATTTTCATTATCAAATAAAAAGCTAGAATCTGAAGTATCTGTTTTAATAGGATCTACTTCTCTTTCTAAATCATAATTATTATTACTTGAAGTAGCTGCCGAAAACTTACCTCTATTTTTATTAAGAATTTTTTTTGCAGTAGATTCTGTACCTTCAGAAATACCATTTGTAAATTTAGCAAAATTGTATTTTTTAAGTTTTTGAGGCTCTTTATATTTAGATTCCATAAAATCTACTTTACCTTTTTCAACTACGCTTTTACCTTTAGTGTCTTTTACCTTATAAATAACTTGCTTTGCTTTTAATGCCATTATTTTACCAGCTGCATAGTTTGGTTTCCATTTATATTCAATTCCGCCATATTTTTGGTCATAACCTTTTTTATCTGGTGCAGTGTTGTAATCATTTTTCCAAGTCCATTCTCTCTTATCTTGCATAGCACTTTCCCACCATTTAACATCATCTGGAAGAGCATTACCAAATATAAATTTATTAACTGTATTTGATAAAATTAAATCTTTATAGTAATCTCCTCTAGGGTCTGATGCATAATCACCTTTTAATTGTGTTAAGTTTTGAGAATCTAACACAGTAGCAACTTTATATTTTCTATATAAAGTATAAATAGGTTCTGTAGCTTTACAAATGTAAGATGGAAAATCATCTATGTAAAGGAAGTGAGGAATACGTGTATTATCATTTCCAGGTCTTCCTAAAATAGCTTGTTGCATTAATAATATAAAGAATAATCCAAAGGCTTTATGTGCTGTTTCTCCTAAATCTCCTCTACGAGTACATACTAATGTTACTTGACCTTCAGATAATAATTTTTCTGCATCTAAGTTATTAGTACGATTACATAAAATGTTTTTAACTCCAGGATAACGAAGTAAGTTATCTAATGATGAAGATGCGGTTGTAACAGAACGTTTAGTATTTAATGTATTATCTCCATCTGGATAAAAATTCTTTTCAAAATAACGAATTAGAATTTTATATTTTTCTGCAAGTTCTGGAATTTGTTTCATTTTTTCTACCATATTTATAACTAAATCAAAATTTGTTAAACATTCTAGTAAATCCTCTAAATTTGGAAGTAAACCTTCATGCTCTAACGGATATATTTCTTTTAACAAAATAGATAAGTTTTCTGTAATTTGCATAGCTTCGTTTTCTCTATAAGCAAGTTCTGTGTCAGGTCTAACTTGTAAAAACAAACCTTTTAATACAGAAGATACGGTTAAACCAGTTTTTATAGGGTCTTTGTAAACAAATGGGTTTAAACCAGGAGAATCCATTTTATTAGGATCAACAATATTAACTGGAATATTATAGTTATTAGCTACTTTTTCTATTTTCTCTACTGATTCGTGTTCTGCAGAAATATATGTAATGCCCATATTACGATAGATAATTTTATCACCTGAACTTGATATAATCATTTTGTTCATATATTTTTTATAAATATCTAATTTTTCACTATTTGGAATTAACATATCTAAAGTAAAATGGTCATTTATATAATCATTATCATAAGGACAATTAATAGTAGCAAGTCCTGTTTTTAATGCTGTAAATCCCATTTCTTTAGACACTTCTTTAAAGAAAGATTTTCTTTCTATGTCTCTTGCAAGCATTGGCTCATAAACCATAGTAGTTTTACCAGAACCAGAAACACCAACAACTAAAAATGATTCAAAACGCTTACTTTCTGGTATACAAATATCTTCTCCACTTTCAGAATCTGTACAAACTTTAACCTCACAAGTATAAACACCATGTGCTTCTTTTTCTGAGTTTAAACTAATTCCTGGATAGTCAAATATTGAATCACGAATATCTTTTGTATCATGTACAGTAAATAGTAACCACTTAAATACTTTGTAAAATGTAACAAGTGGAACATATATTGCAAGTGCAGAAAATGCTGGCCTAAATAAGTAGAAAAATTCTGTTGCAAGTTCTGGATAATTTGGAAGTGATAAAAGCCCTAACCAAACTGCTTGGTTTATCCATTCAACAACTGCACATACAATTAAAATGTAAAAGCAAACAAAAAATGAATGGAATATTCTATATTTAGCAACATCTGATGAAGAAAATTTTGAAGGACCAGAAAAGAAAAATGCAAATGTTAAGCATGCAAATGCTAATGTATATTTAATTGGTCCCCAATATGTATAACCTACTCCTGTAAAAATAATAAATAAAAGTTCTACCATTCTATCTATTAAAATATAAGCGGATATTAAACTTAAAATATAAGTTACAAAAGTATTTCTATCCGTCTTTAAAAACTTTAAAAATTTATCAAATAGTTTTAACAAAAAATTCACCACTTTCATTTTTAAACTCTATATTACTATTATCTTACAAAATCGCTAAAAAAACAAGGGTTTTTGGAAAAATAATACGAAAAATAGACAATAAAACCGGATTTTTAATTTAATAAAAATTTAAAAATTTTATATTTAGATTTTTATCTTAAAAAAATTAAACATTTATTTATAATTATATTAATTTTATTAATTAAAAGAAAAAATAACACGGAAGTTTGACACTTTTATGAAACAAAATTTGATGTAAGCATTAAAAATGCTTAATTTTTTTGTCAATTTTTTCAT
>CANQTQ010000019.1 GCA_947626765.1 uncultured Clostridia bacterium | reverse complement strand
ATATAATATTCTTCTTGATTTTTCTTTATCATACTTTCAATAGGTAAAAACTTAAATGCTTTTTCCCAATGTGAAAGTATTGCTGTTTGCCATAGCCTTGCTGTTCTTCCATTCCCATCTGAAAAAGGGTGTATAAAAACAAATTCATAATGAAATATAGATGATAATATAAGAGGATTTATAGTATCTTTTACTGCATTCATCCAATTAAATAAGTTATCCATTAAATTAGGAACAAGTTTATGTGGTGGAGCCATAAATATTTCTATATCTCCATCTTTTACACATTCTCCATGATTTCTAAATTTGCCTGCATCTTTTTCAACTAAAAAGGTTAATATTCCATGTATCTTCTTTAAATCTTCTACTGAATAAGGATTCACTTTATCAATTTGTTCATAAGCTTCATATGCATTTTTTACTTCTTGTATGTCTTTTTGCTCTCCAATTACTGGCTTTCCATTTATAACATCTTCAACTTGGAATAATGATAGTTGATTATTTTCTATTGCTAAAGAAGAATGTATTGATCTTATTCTTGATTTTCTTCTTAATTCTGGATATCTATTTAAACTTTCAAAATAATTTGCTTCACCTATTTTTTTCATTATATTTGATACATAGTTTAACATTTTATCAGTAATTGTATATGGTGGATATTCTATTTTCATTTCAAACTGGCGCACCTCCAATTCATGTATGTATTTGGTTGGGCATTATTACCCATATGTGAACTATTTAAGTTCGTATAATGCTCATTTGGTTGGGGTACTAGGATTCGAACCTAGGAAATGTCGGAGTCAGAGTCCGATGCCTTACCGCTTGGCTATACCCCAATATAATATTTTAAAATTATCCGCCACGTCGCTTGCGTAAGATATATGTTTTTTCTCGTCTAAAGCACGAAAAAACATATATCTCGAAGCAAGTGGCTATTTTTAAATTTATAATTAGCTGTGAATTGTAACTATTTAACAGCTTTTCTTCCTCTAAATACTGCTACATCTCCAAGTTCTGCTTCTATGTTTAATAGACGATTATATTTTGCAATACGATCTGTTCTGCATGGTGCACCAGTTTTGATTTGACCTGCATTTGTTGCTACTGCAACATCTGCTAAAGTTGTATCTTCTGTTTCACCACTTCTATGAGAAACTACTGCTGTGTAACCATTTCTTTTTGCAAGTTCAATTGCATCTAATGTTTCTGTTAATGTTCCAATTTGATTTAGTTTTATTAAAATACTATTAGCTGTATTATTATCTATTCCTTTTTGTAAACGTTTTATATTTGTTACAAATAAATCGTCTCCAACTAATTGAACTTTATTTCCAATACGCTCTGTTAATGTTTTCCAACTTTCCCAGTCTTCTTCTGCTAAACCATCTTCAATAGAAATTATAGGATATTTTTCTGCTAATTCTACTATGAAATCTATCATTTGTTCTTTTGTTTTAAATTCATCTGTTTTCCAGAAATAGTATCCATCTTTTCCTATTTTCTTTGCTTCATCATACATTTCTGTTGCAGCTACATCTAATGCTAAGCATACATCTTCTCCTGGTTTGTAACCAGCTTGTTTAATTGCTTCTATAATTAGTTCTACTGCTTCTTCTTCGCTTCCTAAGTTTGGAGCAAATCCACCTTCATCTCCAACACCTGTTGAGTAACCTTTTGATTTTAATACTTTCTTTAAGTTATGGTATACTTCTACACCCATTCTCATACACTCTGAAAATGTTTTTGCACCTACTGGCATAATCATAAATTCTTGTACACTTAAGCTGCTGTCTGCATGTTTTCCACCATTCATAATGTTCATCATTGGAACTGGTAATTCTTTTGCATTTACTCCACCAATGTAGTTATATAAACTCATTCCTAATGAATTAGCTGCAGCTTTTGCTACTGCTAAAGATACACCAAGCATTGCATTAGCACCTAATTTTCCTTTATTTTCTGTTCCATCTAATTCTATCATTGTTTTATCTAATTTGGCTTGTTCATAGGCATTCATTCCTACTACTTTTTCACTAATAATGTTATTTACATTTTCTACTGCTTTTAAAACACCTTTTCCTAGGTATCTTTCTTTATCTCCATCTCTTAGTTCTACTGCTTCGAAGCTTCCTGTAGATGCTCCTGATGGTACCATTGCTACACCTGAAAATCCCCCTTCTAACACTACTTCAACTTGTACTGTTGGATTTCCTCTTGAGTCTAATACTTCTAATGCTCTTACACTTTCGATTTCTAAATAATCTTTCATATTTTCAAATCCTTTCTTTTTTATATTTAAATAAGGTTATACACCTATACTTAATATCTGTGTTTTTATTTGATAGTTTTGCATGTCTTCTATTTGTTCTATTTGTTCCTTTTGATATTTTACCATATATTTTATAGGATTATAATATATAGTGTCGGAATAAATAGCTCTATCTGGTATAGTATTTTTTTCTAGTTCTGTTACTAATAAATTCTTTTGCTTTTTACTTAAATTTTCTAATGGTATTTTTAAATTATTATAAGCCCATAATATATGCTTTGCTTCTACTTGCTCTTTTAAAATAGGTAATTCATCATAGTTAAATTCTACTATAAATTTTAATCCTTCTATTTTTATAGTAATATTAGTCCATGGTCTTTTTTGCAATTTATTAAATTCTTCTTTAAGTTCTTTAATTAAATCATACAGTTTTATTGCTAATTTTAAATATTCATTTTCATCTAAATTAAATTTTGCTGGAATTTCATAACTATTTATAGGATTCTTTTTTAAAATTCCTTTTGGAAAATAGTAAAAGAACATTTCACCTGTTTTAAAGTTTCCAAAGTTTTGTACTACAGAAGCATATAAATAAATTCTGTCCCATTTTTCTGGTATCATATAGAAAAGCTGATTTTGTATTTTTTTATAAATTGCTTTAATTGTTTCTGTTTCTTGCATTTTCTATTTCCTTAAATTTATTTTTCAATTAGACTCTCGCCTGTCATTTCTTTAGGCTTTGGAAGTTCTAGAAGTTCTAACATTGTTGGACTTAAATCTGCTAGTCTTCCTTCTTTTAATTTTACACCATCTAATCCAATTAATACTAATGGAACTGGGTTTGTTGTATGGGCTGTATGTGGCTCTCCTGTTTTATAATCTATCATTTGTTCAGCATTTCCATGGTCTGCTGTCATTAATATTATTCCATTTTGTTTATTTACAGCATCTACTACTTTTTGCACACATTCATCAATAGTTTCTATTGCCTTAATAGCTGCTTCTAAATTTCCTGTATGACCTACCATGTCTGGATTAGCATAATTTAAAATTATTGAATCATATTTGTTAGAATTTATTGCTTCTACTACTTTTTCTGTTACTTCATAAGCACTCATTTCTGGTTTCAAATCATAAGTTTGTACTTTTGGAGATGGTATTAAAATTCTATCTTCTCCTTTATATTGCTTTTCTTCTCCTCCATTAAAGAAGAATGTAACATGTGCATATTTTTCTGTTTCTGCAATTCTTAACTGTGTTAAACCATTATTTGAAATGTATTCTCCAAATGTATTTTTAAGTTCTTCTGCTTTAAATGCAATATGAACATTTGGAATAGTTTCATCATACTGAGTAAAGCATACATAGTGTAAATTTAAGTCTTCTGTTTCGAATTCTTTAAATTCAGGATCTACTAAGCTTCTAGTAATTTCTCTTGCTCTATCTGGTCTATAGTTAAAGAATATAACAGAGTCATTTTTTGAAATTGTTGCAACTGGCTCTTCTCCATTACATATAACAGTTGGTTCAACAAATTCATCAAATACTTCTTTTTGGTAAGAGCTTTCTATTGCAGAAATAGCAGAAGTAGCTTTTTCTCCTTCACCTTTTACTAATGCGTTATATGCTTTTACTACTCTTTCCCATCTTTTATCTCTGTCCATGCTATAAAATCTTCCACATATAGTTGCAATTTTTCCAATATTTTTTTCCTTCATTTTTTCTTCTAATTTTGCAATATATGTTTCTCCTGAAGCTGGTGGAGTATCTCTACCATCTAAAAAGCAATGAACATAAACATTTTCAAAGTCTTTTCTTTTAGCAAATTCTAGAAGTGCTATTAAATGTCTAATATGGCTATGAACTCCTCCATCTGAAAGAAGTCCCATTATATGAAGCTTAGAATTGTGTTTTTTACAATTTTCTATTGCATCTGAAAATTCTTTAATACTAAAGAAATCTCCATCTTCTATTGATTTTGTAATTCTGGTTAAGTCTTGGTAAACAATTCTGCCAGCTCCTATATTTGTATGACCCACCTCTGAATTTCCCATTTGTCCATCTGGAAGTCCAACATCAAGACCACTTGTATGAATTATTGTTGTTGGACATGTTTTCATTAGTTTATCTATATTAGGTGTGTTTGCTAGTTTTACTGCATTTGCTTTTTCGTTTTCATTAATGCCAAAGCCATCTAATATCATTAGCATTATAGGTTTTCTTTTCATTTTTATATCTCCATTTCTATTTCATTTTGTCATTTTCTTTTAAGTTTATTGTAGCCTAACGGTTACAAGCTTTTGCTTTTGTATATTTATACTGACAAACAAATTTTAGCAAATTCATCTAGTTTTAAGCTTGCTCCTCCTACTAATGCTCCATCTATATCTGAAGTAGAAAATAGTTCTTTACTATTTTCTGATTTTACACTTCCTCCATATAGAATAATTAGTTTTTGAGCAGTTTCTTCGTTGTAAAGACTTGCTACTTCTTTTCTTATTGTTTTTATCATTTCATTTGCATCATTTGATGTTGCTGTTTTTCCAGTACCAATAGCCCAAATAGGTTCATAGGCAATTATAATTTGCTCTATACTACTACTTGTTATTCCTTCTAATGCAAGTTTTACTTGATTTTTTACTATTTCTTCTTGATTTCCAGCTTCTCTTTGTTCTAGGCTTTCACCTACACATACAATTGGTTTTAAGCCATTTTGTAAAGCTGTTTTAATTTTTTTATTAACTGTTTCATCGTTTTCAGCAAAATATGCTCTTCTTTCAGAGTGACCTATAATAACATATTCTACTCCAATTGATTTTAGCATTTGTCCAGAAATTTCTCCTGTATATGCTCCTTTTTCTTCCCAGTGCATATTTTGTGCACCTATTTTAATGTTTGTATTTTGAGCAGTTAATAAGCTATAAAATAAGTTTGTATATGGTACACAAAGTATTATTTCATTTGATGTATTTTGTACCCTAGGGGCAAAGTCTTCAATAAATTTTATTGCTTCATTTGGAAGCATATTCATTTTCCAATTTCCTGCGATTACTTTTTTTCTCATATAAAACTCCATTTCTTATTTATTTTTCTTGTTGCATATTTCTGCTAGCTGGTGTATTTGTTTTTTTTACTGTTTTGCTTGCATCATCTAATGCAGCAATTCCAGGTAGTTCTTTACCTTCTAAGAATTCAAGTGATGCTCCTCCACCTGTTGATAAGTAAATATTTGAAAATTGTTTTGTATCTTCTCCATTTTCTTTTGCTTTTCTTTTAATTTTTTGAATAGCAGCTACAGAATCTCCTCCACCAATTACACATCTTGCATTTCCTGCTGAAATATATCTTGCAATAGATTCTGTTCCATGTGCAAAGCTTGGAGCTTCTGTGAAACCTAATGGTCCATTCCATACAATAGTTTTTGCACCTTCTAGGTCAATTGCAAAATGTTCAAGTGTTTTTTCTCCTACATCTAAAATTTGCCATCCATCTAAGCTTTCAGCTTTTCCTTCTTCTACTTCTTTTTCTGTATAAAGTTTTACTTTTTTATGTTCAGCTGCTTCAATTTTTTCGCTATCTAATTCTTCTCCTGCTGGAATTCTAGCAACTCTTGCATCTTTTGGTAAAACAATTTCTACTCCTTTATCTATTGCTTTTTTCATTAGGTCTTTAGCAGTTTCTACTTTATCTGGCTCATATACTGAACTTCCTATGTCATAGCCTTTTGCCTTTAAGAAAGTATTTGCCATTGCTCCACCAATTTCTATTTTTTCTACTTTTTCAAGTAAATTTTCTATTACACCAATTTTATCTGAAACTTTTGCTCCACCTAAAATTGCTATAAATGGCTCTTCTGGGCTTTCTAAAACTGCACCTAATTCTGCAATTTCCTTTTCCATTAATAAGCCTGCTACAGATGTTTCTACATGATGTGCTACACCTTCTGTAGAGCTATGTGCTCTATGGGCTGTTCCAAAAGCATCATTTACATATATTCCATCTGAACCTATTAATTCAGAAAATTCTAATGCTAAAGTGTCATCATTTTTTTCTTCTCTTGGATCAAAGCGTACATTTTCAAGAAGTCCTGCTTCTCCATCTTTTAAAGATTCTGCCATTTCATGTGCACTACTTCCTGTAACATCTCCTGCAAGTTTTACCTCTGTTCCTAATTCTTCTGATAATTTGGCAGCTACTGGTTTTAAAGAATATTTTTCATTTACCTCACCCTTTGGTCTTCCTAAATGTGAGCATAGTACAACCTTTGCACCATTTTCTGTTAAGTATTTAATTGTAGGAAGTGCTGCCATAATTCTTGTATCATCTGTAATTTCTCCATCTTTTAAAGGTACATTAAAATCACAACGTACTAATACCTTTCTTCCTCTTACATCAACATCACGTATTGTTTTTTTCTCCATATTATAATTCCTTTCTTAAGCAAAAGCTTTATAATATATAAAATTTATTGTTAATTTTTTAGCTTCGCTTATTTTTTATTTACACTTTCAATTTCTTGTAATTCAAATCTATATTTTTGTTTTACATCTGGATATTTTTCATGGTCAACTTCACTTAAAAACATATCATATGGTCTAATATATAGTTCGCTATTTCCATATAAAGCTCTATATACAATATATTTTTCTTTTGTTTCGCTATGCGTTGCAACATTTTCAACTAAATAATAATCGCCTTTAAAATGTCTATATACTCCATGTACTTTTACTTCTCTTTCCATATTTTTTCTCCTATTCTATATGAATTTTTTAAGTTTTTTACCTCACAATTACTACTATGTTTTAAAAATAAAACATAGTAGTAATTTAATTTATATTATTTATTTGAAATATATATTGCTAAATCAACTAGTTTGTTTGAATAACCCCACTCGTTGTCATACCATGCAACTAATTTAACAAATGTATCTGTTAAAGCTATACCTGCTGTTGCGTCAAATATAGAAGTATGTTCATCATGTATAAAATCTGAAGAAACAACTGGGTCTTCTACATATTCCATAATTCCTTTCATTTCGTTTTCACAAGCTTTTTTTACAGTGCTACAAATTTCTTCATAAGTTGCTGGTTTTTCTAAGTTACATGTTAAGTCTACAACTGAAACATCAACTGTAGGTACTCTAAATGCCATACCTGTTAATTTTCCATTTAAAGAAGGTATAACTTTGCCAACTGCTTTTGCTGCACCTGTTGAAGATGGTATAATATTTGCACTTGCAGCACGGCCACCTCTCCAATCTTTTTTAGAAGCTCCATCTACTGTTTTTTGTGTTGCTGTTGTACTATGAACTGTTGTCATTAAACCATCTTTAATTCCAAAATTATCATTTATAACTTTAGCAAGTGGTGCTAAACAGTTTGTTGTACAAGATGCATTTGAAATAATATTCATATCTGGAGTATAAGAATCATTATTTACACCCATAACAAACATTGGTGCATCTTTAGATGGTGCAGAAATAATAACTTTTTTTGCTCCTGCTTCTAAGTGTGCATTTGCTTTTTCTATTGTAGTAAATACTCCTGAACATTCTAAAACGATATCTACTCCTTCATTTCCCCAAGGAACATTTTTTGGTTCCATTTCATTATATACTTTAATTTCTGTTCCATTAACAATTAAAACATTGTCTCTAGATGATACTTCTCCTGAGAATTTTCCATGTACTGTGTCATATTTTATCATGTATGCCATATAGTCTGCTGTAATAAATGGGTCGTTTATTGCCACAACCTCAACCTCGCTTTTGTTTAATGCTGCTTGAAAAGTTAAATTTCCAATTCTTCCAAAACCATTAATACCTAATTTTACTGACATAATTTAAATTCCTCCTTTTTAGATGTTTCCATCTTAATTTTTTATTTTATGCATATTATATCCTAATCATTGTAATTTTATATCAAAAAAGAATACTTTTCAAGTATTCTTTTATATTTTATATTATTTATTTTAAAAATTTAAGAGATAGAAAATAAACTCCATGTTTATTGGAATTTATTTTCTATCTCTTAATAAGTTAAACACATATATAATACTATAAAGTAATATTATCTATAATTTCAATTTCTTGAAATAAAAAGTCATGTATACCTTTTGCAGTAATATCTTGATGCCAAAAATCATGTACTTCTTGGAATACTTTTTGTTGCTTTGGTGTCATTGTTACAGTAATTTCTTTAAATAAAAAGTTTTTCATTTTAGTCCATACACTAACTTCTGCTGGTAAAGCATTTGCCCCGTTATTTTCTAAATTTCCCATTGTTTTTCCTCCTTTGTAAGGTTATCTCTTATCATATTTACATATTATTTATACTATAACAATTTAAAATATTCAAGTATTTTTAGCTTTTTTTGCATTACATTTTTGTTACATTAATATTACAATAGTATTACATTATATTTCCATTTGACTTCCTAAGAAGCTAGCCGCAGATTGTGCTACTTTTTGTTCTATTTCTGTCATTTTTGTATTATTATCTTTTGATAACAATATTACACTGCCAATAACATCTCCATCTGAAATAATTGGATAAACTACTTGTGAATTATATCTTCTTTCTTTATTTTCATTTTTAGTAATTGGAATTGCTAAATCATTATTTTCTTTACTTGTATATCTTTCTTTATCATCCATTACTTTTTCTAATTCTTCACTAATATCTTGTTCTAAAAACTCTTTTTTTGAGCCACCAGATACGGCAATTACTGTATCTTTATCTGTAATGCAAGCAATATGTCCTGTTGTTTTTGCTAATGTTTCAGCATATCCTGTTGCAAATTCTGTTAACTCACCAATAGGAGAATATTTTTTTAATATAACTTCTCCTTCTTTATCTGTAAAAATTTCTAAAGGGTCTCCTTCCTTTATTCTTAACGTTTTTCTTATTTCTTTTGGTATAACAACCCTTCCTAAATCATCTATTCTTCTAACTACTCCTGTTGCTTTCAAAATATTACCTCCTTTTAAATTTAGAGCTAAAAGCCCTATGCAAAAATAAAAATTTTTTTAAAACTATTCTTATTATTGCTTTAAAAGGAAATTTTTATACATTTTTTTAAATTTAGTTTAAATAATGAAAATTGTATTTTTGCAAATTAGCCTGTTGCTCCAACACAAGTTACTAGGAATTTACCATCTCTTTCTTTCAAAACAAGAAAATAAGCTAAACTTATATCTTGAGGATCAGTTATTCCATTATATTCAAACTCATATGGTGCAAAATAATAATACGAATTACTTTCTTCAATACAATGTGAAAATATTGGTGATTCCATATTTGTCATATTATATTTTTGTACTGTTGCAATAGCATCTGAACTGCCATATTCTTGCATTGTTTTTATATCTTTCGCATTTAAAGCTTCTACAAATTTATTTGCAATTTCTTGTGTTTTTTCTCTATCTGTTTCTATTCCTAAAAAATCATTATTAAATTCTAAATTATTTAAATTAAATTTCATACTAGTAATAAATTTAAATTCTGTATCTTTATTATATCTATCATCAGTATATTGATTTGTATAATATTTATATATATTTATAGTATAATTTTCATTTTCATTTAGTTTTTGTGTAAAGAAAGTTCCATCATTATAAACCATTTCTTTTTCTAAGAGTAGATTTCCTTGACTATCAATTAAATCAAATGCATATCTTGGTACTTTTATTGATTCATCTACCATAGTTCCATTTTCAAAATTAGTTTTCATTTTTATAATTGTTCCAATTTTAGATATTTGAATATTAGAAATTGTAACTTTTCCTAATTCTCCCTCTGTTACTACAAGCATAGGTTCATCATAATATTCTTTTTCTCCTGTTGTGCCATCAATAGCCCAGCCATATTCTTTTTCTATTTCAAATTCTGCAATTGCATTTTGTGGTTTATAATCTTTTGTTTCTGTTAGTCCTTTATTTAAATTATTTACTGTAAAATTCCATTTTCCTTCAAATATTGGTGGCATTGCATCAACCATGTCCATACCTAATTTGTCTATAATTATTTCTATATTTGCTGTGTCATCAAATTTGTATTTTGAAATATCTGCTACTACATATAATACAAGTTCATTTTTTGAAATTACCCTTGCAAAAGTTTGAATTTTATCTAAATAACATATATCACCACTTTCTAATTTAAAACCACTATTTGAATCTGAATAATTTCCTATATATGTTTCATTTTGTCCATCAGATATTTTAGCTTGAAATTCTATTGCCGCACTATTTTGTAGCATATTTACGATTACCTTATTTTTGTCTTGAACATTTTGGTCAATTTGATAATATCCTAAATCATATGATTTTTGGCATAAATCTTCTGTTTCAAACATATAACCCATTATTAAGAAGTTAGTGTCATATGCCATATCCATTAATGTAACTTTAACTCCATTTTTTTCTACTACTTGGTTAATATCTGTTTTTGATTCTTCATATTCTTTACTTATTCCAATTTTTTCTAATATCCATGAATATATATTAGCGCCTCCCATTGCATATGATATTCCATTTCCTATTAAGAATACTATTAATACAAATGATGCTGCTAAACTTAATACTTTACTTAACTTATATTTGCTTTTATTTTCTTCTTTCATTTCTAAATCTTCACTTTCTTCTATTTTTTTGTATGCCTCTTGCATTTTTTGTTTTACTATTTCAGGAATTTGTAATTCTTGCTTTAGTTCTTGCTTAATTTTGTTATCAATTCTATTATCCATTATAATTCTCACTCCTTCCTTGTAATAAGTCATATAGTTTGTTTTTAGCTGTGTTCATTCTAGATTTTACTGTTCCTTCTGGCAAATTTAATATTTTTGCAATTTCTTCTATTTTTAGTTCATTATAGTAATATAAAATAACTACATCTTTCGTTTTTTTATCAAGCTTGTTTATTGCATCTATTACGTCTATTTTTTCTTCTTTGCTAATAGTATCTACCTCTTGTTCATTTGCTTGATTATAATATTCTTCTATGTATACTATTTTTTTATTTTTTCTTAGTATATCTTTGCATTCATTGATTAATATTCTTGAAATCCATGTTTTAAAATATTCAGGTTTTTTTAATGTTTTTAATTTGGTATATGCTTTTAATATGGTATTTGATATTGCATCTGCTGATTGTTCATCATTTTTAAGCATTGCTTGTGCAATATTATATAAGTATACGCTTAAATCTTCTATTAATCTTTGATATGCAAGCTTATCTCCTTGTTTTGCTAATTTTACTTCTTCTTCCATTTCATTTTCCTTTCTCCGTTTTTTGGTATTTACACCTATTAGACGAATTAATTTTTTAAAAAGTTCATTTTTATTTTAAAATAGAGCAAGAAATAGAAATCTCTTGCTCTCACTTATTGGTAGAGTTCACCTGATTTAACTGTAAATAGATATTAAATATCTATTTATATTATATTCATTATAGCTTTTTATACTATTTATCAACATTTTTCAATTTTCTGTCTTTAATTTACCAAATAAACATCACACATATTAAGTCTTTTTAAATATGTTACATTTTCTAATTTAAGTGCTTTTTGTATTGTATTTATTATTTTTTCATTTTCTTGAATATCATTTATAAATACTATAATTCCATTTGAAATATCTTTATTAATCATTATAGATTTAATGTTTTCTTCACTATATTCAATATCTTTAGCAATATATGATTCGTTTAAAATTGAAAATAATAATATTTCATCTAAAAATCTATCATTGCTAGAATTTAATAAATATAATGCTGGTAGATTTGCATTGTTTTCTATAAATTCTGTAATATCTTTTTTATTAGAATATATAACTTCTGGCTCTATTTTTAAATTTTTTATAAATAATAATGTATTATCTATTGGTACTTCTTTAATATTAGGAAAAATGTCTATTGGTACATTTAATTCACTTTTTAATTTTTGAACAATTTCTTCTTTGCTTGAGTATGAACTTTCCTTCTCTTTTCTAAAATCTTCTCCAATTACTAAGTCTACAAATTTATTTGCTACAAATGGCATTGTAAATACTAATAAAAGTATAATAATTAAAATTTTATTTGCTGTTTTTTCTTTAACTACATTGTCTAATAATTGTATAATTAAATATATAGCAAGTATGAATAATAAACTACATACTGGCATTATGTACCTTAATTCTAGCCAAGGTGAGCATATTGCTGCTAATACAGTATAAAAAATGGTTGGAACTGCTACATATTTTACATATTTATTTTTTTCATTTATTTTGCTACATTTTCTTAATTTTCTATATATTAATATTCCTAAAATAAGAGATAGTATTATAAGTAGTGTATTGTTAAAGGCATCTACATCTATTATTAACATATATACAGCTAAATGTTTTAGTGCTTCTAGAGTATTAGTTAAATTGCTTAATGCACCTTGTCCTCTATAGCCAAAAAATATATGCTGAATTGAATATGGGAATATAATTAATGATATAACTGCAACTAAAGATATTGTTAATATATATTTAGCAAGTTCTACATATTCTTTTTCTTTTATATATTTTATAACAAACATTATAAATAATATTGCTAAATAAAATAAGTAATAATAATGAGTTAAAGATCCCATTAATGCTGATATTCCTATTAACAACAATAATTTATAGCTTTTTCCTTTTGAGTCTAATAATTTAAAATGCAAATATGTTGTAATTAATATGTTTAAAGTAGATAATGCATACATTCTTATATACATAGCATTATTTATAGATGATAATGTTAAGCTAGATATTAATGTTAAAATTGCAGCTTTTTCTTTACAGTTATTCCTTTTTTCTAATAATTTACTAATAATTAAGTATGTAAATATAGATATAAACATGTATATAATTATATTTAATATTAGCCCTGGCCATTTAGAATAGCTATCTATATGAAATCCCATTGCAATTCTTAAAAGTAAATAATATAGTGGTGGGTGTACATCATTTTTTTGATTTTCATAAACTGGCTTATAGTTTCCAATTTCATCTTTATTTACAGATAAATAGTCTTCATAATATTCTTTAGTGTGCCAAGTATTATAAAAGTCTTCATTTTGTTGTATATTAGTTTTGTTGTAACTTGCTAATCCTAAAGAATATGCTTCGTCCATATGTATATATGATTTATTTATACCTGCTATTATAAATACAGTAGTTTGAATTATTAGAATTATAAAAATAAAAAGTATATCTTTTTTTCTAGACTTTAATTTCATATTTTTCCTCTACTTTAAATTCATTATTATTTTTATTAATATTATTATTTTTGAATTTTATATTGTTTTTTAAGTATTGTACTACCTTTATTATGTAATAAGAAATATAAAATGGTATTGTCATTTGTAATGCTATCATAATTATTGTAAATAAAAAACCTCCATTAGTCATTTTGTATAATGCTTCAATTGGTGTCCCTGGAAAATTGTTTGATATAAACATTAAGTTTCCATCAAAAAGTTTATTTACAATTAATGCTACAATACTCATGCACATTATTAAACTTGCAAAGTATTTAATATCTTCTTTTTTTAATTCCACATATTTTGTTTTATTTATTAATATTCCTAAATATACCATTGTTCCATGAAATAAAAAGCTATGAATACTTAAAATATGAAAAGCTGGATATATAGGTAATGATGTTGATGGATATATCATAAATACTATTCCACCTATTATGGAACCAGTTGCTAAGGAAACATCACCCACTCTTTTTAAAGCACCTTTTGCAAATGAACTTAATAATCCTGCATATAGTAGAATACTGCAATAATAAAGTGGCAAGTATGTGTTTACTGCTATAATAGAATTTTGCTTTATGTTGTAAATTATTTTTGCAATTTCTAATGCCCATGCTATTATTGTTATATATTTTATAATTTTGTATACTTGTTCTTTATTTTTCTTAGTTGTTTTTTCTAGTGCAATAAAGATTCCTATTACTGTAATTAAAATTAAACTAAAATGTCCTATTGTAAATATTCCACACGCCTTATACTCTCCTATATTTGAAAACATCTTACTTCATCTCTTTCTATATTTTTGCTACAATTTTTGTTTCTTTTATTTTTTACTATAATAAAGTATAGCAAAAAATAAGCTATCTTTCAATGATTCTTTTTGTTTTCAAAATAAAAGTGCACTTTAATATTTATAAGTGCACTTTTAAATATTTAGTTTTCTGAATAATTTTCTTGTGCTTCTACTGTTTCAGGTTGCTTATACAAATTTAAAATATTTCCAAGTTCATTAGTAAAGTCTTGTAATAGAACAATTTTAATACTTGGTAATTTTCCATCAATGTAATCATCTATAATTTGTTTTAGCTTTTTAATATTTGGCATTTCTGCTTCAATTTCTTTTGTAAATCTTTTTGCTCTATCTACTAATTTTTCTTTAATTGTTACAATGTCTTCATTGCTTGCACATGAAATTCTTTGAAACATTTGAAATGGGTCATAATATTTTAAAATAGGAACATTCATACATTCTTTATCAAATAGATCATAAAATTGTTCCATTTTCATTGGAATATATTTAAATATTTCTTCTGCTTTTTCACGATACATTTTATCTTTTAATTGTAAATTAATTTCATTAAAGTGAATTAATATTTCTTCCATTTCAGATTGAATATCTTCTTCTATAGCTACTTGAGATAGTTCTTCATCTACATTACTACAATAGCTAGATGTTAAAGATGCAATATTCATACCGTTAAAGAATACACTTTTAATAGTTCTCATATCGTATCTTATTAAATCTTTTTTTATGAAGTATGCAAAATATGCAAATAATTTTACTATTTGAATAAGTTCAACATTACCGTTTTTTACATCTTCTAAAGTTTGGTCTATTACTGAATCAAATTGATCATCTGGAATTTTCCAATATTCTTCTGTAAGAAGTCTTTTATATCCTGGTAATTGACTTGTATCAATAGTGTTACGAATTACCTCCATATTTTCTTTAAACACTTTCATATCAAAAATACGTGTACGAATGTATTTTTCAATAAATTTAAAGAAACGATATTCTGCTTTAAAATTATAATAATAGTTATTATCAAATTCTTTAATGTAAAATTGTCTGTTATCCATAAATACCCTTGAAGAAACTAAAATAGATTTATATTCTTCATTGCTATTAATGTTAACAAATTTATCTTTTGTAATTTTACCTGCTTTAATTTCAAATGAAATTGCTATTGTAAAAATAAGCATTGTTTGTAATACACGGTTATTAGTATTTGGATATGCTTTAGCTACCATATCAAATATTTTTTTAAAGTCATTTAATGCATGTTTTAAAATACGCAAGTTTCTAGTTCCACTTTTATTAAATGTAGATGTAATTAAATTTGTATTTTCTCTTAAAAAACGTATTAAATCTGGATATGCTTCATAACGCATTAAAAGTCCATTAATAATATAGTTAAATTCTGGTGCATATTCAAAAGTTTCGCCTATTAATTTTTCTTTAATTCTTTCATAATCGTTTGCTTTATCAAAAACATATTCAATGGTATCTCTTATTCTTTCTACCATTGGCTTATCTGTTTTCATTGTTAATTTGTTTTCTTTGTCTAATAAATATGTTGCAATAAATGTTTTCATTTCTAGATTGCTATTTTTTAATTTTGTAGATAGTTCTTTTTCATTACAAATAATAATAGTTTTAATATGATCATGTTCTACGAAATTATTAATGTAACCTAAAATATCTATAACATCTACATTTGCTCTTTCTAGGTCATCAAAGCAAAGAACTTTATCATCTGTAGAGAAAAATTGTGCATAGTCTAGTCTATCTCCATTTTGTGTAACACCAAAAAAGTTTGCCATGTCTAAACCAGTTTTTGCATATTCTGGAATATTGCCAATTCCGCTTGCGTCCATATATTTCTTTAAGTTTTTATCCATTAATTGCGTTGTTTCTATAAATATTTTTTTGCTAATTTCTTCTAAGTTAGAAATTCCATATAAAGACATATATATAGCTGTTACTTTTTTTCCATCAACCTGCATTGCTTCTATTTTAGGTCTTATTTTGTGGTTCCAAAAGTAAGTTTTTCCGCTTCCCCATTCACCATTAATCATTATTGCATAGTCTGTATAATCTGCTCTAATATAGTCTAATATACTTTCTACTAAATCGTCCATGTTTTCTCCCTTCCTTTGTGTATTTATTGTATTTTTTGAAAATCTTTTGCAATAGTTAATACGGCTACTGATTTTGCACCAGAGTTCATTATAGTTTTTGCACACTCTTTGCAAGTTGCACCAGTAGTGTAAATGTCATCAAAAAGTATAATATTTTTTGCTTTTATTTTTTCCATATTTTGTATTTTATATACATTTTTTACATTATTTAATCTTTCTTTTTTAGTTAAAGCACTTTGTGTGTTTGTTTCTTTTTGTTTTACTAAAACTTTGTTTAAATATACTAAGTTTTCACTGTTATTTGCAATTTCTTTAGCAACTAATTCAGATTGATTATATCCTCTTTTTGCAATTTTCTTTCTTGTCATTGGAACTGGAATTATTATATCATAATTTTTTAAAAATCTACAAACTTTTTCATTTTTTACAAAAAATTCAGAAAACATTTTATAAAGGTAAGCACAGTCTTTGAATTTGTATTGTAAAATTTTTTGCCTAATCGTTCCATCATATTTAAAAATATAGCAATGCTTAATTTCGGTATAATTTTCTATTTGTGGTATATATGTTTTTTCTTCTTTTAGCTTTTTCATACAGGAATTACATATATAATTTTTGTTTTCTTTACCGCAAATTCCACATGTTGGCGGAAAAATAAAAGAGAGCATACTTTCTAAAAAGTTCATTTATAAAACCTCCTTAAAATAATGCCCCCAATTGTTTTATTACTATTCATATAAAAACCCGCCACGTCGCTTGCGTTTAATATATGTTTTTTCTAGGGCTAAAGCACGAAAAAACATATATTAAGAAGCAAGTGGCTACTCTACAATTTACGTTGTAATTTATTATACTATAATACTTCTTAGCTTATATTCTAAGCCCGTGTTACGTGTTTTGCTGTTTTCATTTTGTATCATAAATTCTAAAATTTTTGGATTTCCTATTAATATTAATAGTTTTTTTGCTCTAGTCATTGCTGTATATAGTAATGTTCTTGTAAGTAAAACTGGTGCTGCTTGCATAATTGGCATAATAACAACATCAAATTCACTTCCGTTGAGCTTTATGAACTGTTATTGCATATGCATGTTCTATTTGTTCTAATTCTTCAAAAGTATACCAAACTAATTTATCATCATCAAACTTAATTTTTATTCTTTTATCTTCTTCATCTATGTTTAAAATTGTTCCATATTCCCCATTAAATACACCTTTTCCCATTTCTAGTGTAGGTTCATGTTTTTCCCAATATATATCATAGTTATTTTTTATTTGCATAATTCTATCTCCTTCTCTAAAGATAGAATCAATATATTTTCGTTCTTTCTTTTCTTCTGAAGGTGGATTAACTGTATTTTGTAAGCTTTTGTTTAATTCTTTTGTACCAAGTTCTCCTTTTTTTGTTGCACTAATTACTTGAATATTTTTTATAAAGTCATAATCTCCATAGTTTTTAAGCCTTCCATTACTTAATGAAATTATATTTTCTAATATTTTTAGTTTATTAGGCTCATTTATAAAGAAAAAGTCATCTAAAAGTTCCTCTGCTTTTTCATCTTTTGTAAAAATGCTCATTCCTTCATTTACTTTATGGCTGTTTACTATGATTTTACTTTTAGCAGCTTGTCTAAAAATTTTATTTAAAGTTATTGTTGTTATTTTATTAGAATTTATAATATCTTTTAGCACATTTCCTGGTCCTACAGATGGTAACTGATTGCTATCTCCTACTAGTACTAGCTTAGTTCCTTTATATATAGCTTGTAATAAGTAATTCATAAGAAAAACATCTACCATAGATACTTCGTCTACAATAATAACGTCTGCATCTATTGGTTCCACTTCAACATCTGCATCTAATACTTGTAATTCATCACTTGAAGTTTTTCCTATTTCTAATAATCTATGCAAAGTTTTTGCTTCCTCACCAGTTGTTTCCGTCATCCTTTTAGCAGCTCTACCAGTTGGCGCACATAATATTACTTTTTTTTGTTCATTTTTATATAATTCAATTATTGTTTTTATAATTGTAGTTTTTCCAGTTCCGTGGTCCACCAGTTATAACACATACATTATTATTTTGTACTGCATATAATGCTTCTTTTTGTTTTTCAGATAGTTCTATATCAGAATTTTTTTCAATTTTTTTAAGCTTTTTTTCAAAGTTATCAATTGCTTTTACATTTAAATAATTATTTAAAGCTAATAAATTTTCTGCTATATTTTTTTCTGCTTTATAATAATTTTGTAAATACACCCATTCTTGCTTTTTTTCTATTCTATCTTCTATTACAATTTCTTTTTTTACTTGCAAAAATATTATATTATTCTCTATCATTTCCTCTGAAACGCCAAGTAATTCTTTTGAAAACTGGACTAAGTTTTCATATAGTACTGTACAATGTCCATTATTAGTAGCAAGTTTTAAAGCATATTTAATACCGCTTCTAATACGAACTTCACTTTCAAGATCCATTCCCATTTCTATAGCTATTTTATCAATTTGTATAAAATTTGCTTTAGGAGATAAATTAACTAATATGTATGGATTGTTCTCAATTTGTTCAATTGTATTTGGTCCTAATTTTTTATAAATTGACTCTGCTCCTTCAGCACCTATTCCAAATTTTTCTAAATAGCCAACAATTTTCCATATATCCCAGTTATTATTAAAGCTATCTGAAATTTCTATTGCTTTTTGTTTAGTAATGCCTTTAATACATACTAACTTTTCTGGTTCATATCTTAAAATTGAAACAATGTCTTTTCCAAATGTATCTACCATTTTTTTAGCAGTAGCAGGGCCAATGCCTTTTATTTTTCCACTTGATAGATACTTTTCTATTGCATCTATAGACTCTGGCATTAATTTTTCAAATGTTTCTACTTTAAATTGTGTGCCGTATTCTGGATGCTCTACTATATTTCCAACTACATTTAAAGTATCTCCCTTTTCTATAAAAGGAAGATACCCAACTATTGTAGTTTCTTCTTCATTAGTTTCAAAACTTGCTATAGTATAGCTATTTATTTCGTTACGATAAATAATTTCCTTAATTTCACCTTTAAGTTCCAAATTAATACCTCTGTTTTTTATAATGTATACATTATATTATACTTTTTTATAAAAGCAAACAATTTTATAAATTTTTTATTTTACTTTTGCTTAAATAGTACTATTTTCGCAGTTTTGAAAGGTCCCGTTCTGAACCTTCCTCTTTGAATTTGCTAACTTGCAACGGGCATTTGAAAAACAAGAAAACTAGTATACTATTTAAGCATTAATGAATATTATATATTAGAATTATTTTACCTCATCTATACTATCTATTAATTCTTTGCATTCCCTCCAATTTGCTATTTTTATTTCATCATAATCATTTGATAATTTTTCTAAAATTTTTTCTGTTTCATCTGTTGAGTTTAAATCCACTACAATTACATCTTTAATATTTTCTTCTTTTCCGTATATTATTCTAAATAATATTGAACGTAAAAATCCTTCAATTTTTCTTTCTTGATTTTTTGCCGCAATAATTACATAAATTCCATCTGCTCTTAGGTTTGTATATGTATAAGTATAAATTATTGTTTTTATTATTTCAAATAGTCCATATAAAGCTAAAACCCATAAAATTCCGTTTAAGATATAATCTAACATTTTTATTTCTCCCTATTTTTATTTTTATTCAATATTTTATGCTATAGTTTTGTTTTATGTTACGGTTTTTGTTGAAATCCACAGCAATTTATAAATTTTAGAGTAGCCACAGCGGTACGATTATATGTTTTTTCGTGCTTTAGACGAGAAAAAACATATATCGTACGCAAGCGACGTGGCGGATAATTTTAAGGCTGTGAATTGTAACATTTCTTCTTTACATATGTTTTTTCTTTGGTAAACTTATAGACACTTTTTAGTTTTTATTGTATACTTTTTATTATGAAAGAAATAATTGTAGATTCCAAATATGATGGAAAAAAATTAAATACTTTTTTACTTGATACCTTTAACTCCCTTTCTATGAACTTACTATATAAAACACTTAGAAAAAAAGATATTCGAATTAATGATGTAAAAGTTTCTGAAAATGTAGTAATTCATACAGGAGATAACATTAAGGTATATCTTTCTGATGAGCAATTATTTGGTACGATTTCTAATTTAGAAATTATATATGAAGATGAAAATATATTAGCAATAAATAAACCTGCAGGAATTGAAGTAGCTTCAAGTAACAATTCTTTAACATTTGCTTTAAATAGTTTTTTAAATCAAAGGCAAAGCTTAGATAAAATGGAAAATTCCAACATTAAGAATATTGAGGTTTACCCATGTCATCGTTTAGATAGAAATACCACAGGCATTGTTTTATTTGCTAAAAATGATGTTAGTTTAAATATTCTTCTTGATAAATTTAAAAATAGAGAAATTGAAAAGCATTATCATGCTACTGTATATGGAATACCAAAAATGAAGCATGCGGATTTAACTGCATATTTATTTAAAGATTCAAAAAAGTCTTTAGTATATATTTCAGATATACCTAAAAAAGGCTATGAAAAAATTAAAACTTCTTATGAGGTAATTAGTATTAATAAAAAAGAAAATACAAGTATTTTAGATGTTACACTTCATACTGGTAAAACTCATCAAATAAGAGCACACTTGGCACATATTGGTTTTCCTATTATTGGAGATGGAAAATATGGAAATAATGAAATAAATAAAAAGTTTAAAGTAAAAACTCAACAGCTTACAAGTTATTCTATTGAGTTTAAATTTATTACTCCTGCAGGTATTTTAGAGTATTTAAACGGAAAAAAATTAGTTTTACACCAAAAATAATTTTAAAATAAATGTAATGTTTGTGTATGTGTTTAGGGACACATACACTTTTTTTTTACATTTAATTAAAGAGTGGCTAAGAAACCACTCTCTAATTAAAATAATTTATTTTACTTTATCTTTTTTTATTTTCTATTTTTTTGTGACATATCTATTTTAAACCTATATTTTTACAAATATATAAATTTTAATTTTTACTTAATAACCTCTTGAAATTCTTCTGCTGAAATTACTTCTTTTTCCATTAGCACTTCTGCTAGTTTATTTAATTTATCCATGTTATTTGCTAAAATAGTTTGTGCTTTTAAATAACTATTGTCTAGCATAATTTTAACTTCTGCACCTATTGCATCTCCAAATTTTTCACCAAGTAATTGTAATTCATATGGATCTTTTTCTGTATCTATTGAAATTGGACCTAAGTTATCACTCATGCCATATTTAGTAATCATATCTTTTGCAATTTGTGTTGCAACTTCAATATCATTACTTGCACCTGTTGAAATATCATTTAATGCAATCTTTTCGGCTGCTCTACCACCAAGTAAAGCAACTAGTTTTTCTTCCATTTCTGTTTTAGAAATATAGTATTTGTCTTCATTTGTTTTATACATAGTATAACCACCAGCTATTCCACGTGGTATAATAGAAACTTCTTTAATATCTTTTTGAGTTTCTAATTGACTACTTACAATAGCATGTCCTGCTTCATGGAAAGCCGTTAATTTTTTATCTTTATCTGATATAACTCTGCTTTGTCTTTCTAGACCTACTGTAACTTTTTTAATTGCATTTTCAATATCATCATGTGTAATTTTTTCATGTCTTTTAATTGTTGCAATAATAGCAGCTTCATTTAAAATATTAGCAAGTTCTGCACCTGAAAAACCTGCAGTATCTCCTGCAATATCTTTTAAGTCTACATCTTCTTCTAAGTTTTTACCCTTTGCATGAATTTTTAATATTTCTTCTCTACCATGCATATCTGGAAGTGCAATATTAATTTGTCTATCAAATCTGCCTGGTCTTAGTAATGCTTTATCTAACATTTCTGGTCTATTTGTTGCAGCTAAGACTATAATTGTTTCTTCTGTATCAAATCCATCCATTTCAACTAATAATTGATTTAACGTTTGGTTATTTTCTGTTTCTGCGCCACTTCCACTTGTTCTTCTTGAGCCAATAGCATCAATTTCATCTATAAATATAATACAAGGAGCAATTTTTTTAGCTTTTTCAAATAATTTTCTTACTCTTGATGCTCCAAGACCTGCAAACATTTCTATAAATTCTGAACCACTCATAGAAATAAATGGTACATTTGCCTCTCCTGCAATAGCTTTTGCTATTAAAGTTTTACCAGTACCTGGCTTACCACAAAGTAAAACACCTCTTGGAATTTTAGCACCCATTTCATAAAACTTTTTAGGATTTTTTAGAAAGTCTACTATTTCTATCATTTCACTTTTTTCTTCATCTAAACCTGCTACATCATCAAATTTAATTTTTGACTTTGTAGTTTCTGCATCATATACTTTTCCTTTATCTCCTAGTCCTTGCATTTTAAGAAGAAATACAAATAGTACAACAATTAGAATTGTAGGTAGTAAAGAGAACAAATAATCAAATATTGTTATAAAAACACTTCTTTCCTTTTGTATTAATTCAATTTGATTTCCTTGTAATTTTTTATCTTGAATTAATTCTACAAATGCTTGTGTACTAGGAACAATAGCTGTTTTTTCTTTTTCTTCGCCTTTTATTTTTACTTTAACAGTAGTACTTCCTACTTTCATTTCTACTTTTTCAATATCGTTTTTATTTATTTTTTCTATTAAATCTGTATAAGCAATTATATTTTCATCTTTTGATTTGTTTTGGTTTATCATAAAAATTGCTACAATTAAAATTACTAATAACAACACTATTGATGCTATTATATAATAAATGCTATAATTGTTCTTGTTTTTTTGTTTGTTATTGTCTTCATTCATTTTCTAAATATCTCCTTGCTTTATGTTTTTCAAATAAGTTAATTACTTATTTTATATTTTTAATTACTTGGCTTAATGTTGGCCTGTGGTTCAGGTCCATTATTATCTTTTTGTTTTTCTTTCTCTTCTTTCTTTTCTTCTTTTCTTTGTTTTTCGTCTTTCTTTCTAACTTTCTCTCTTTCTTCCTCTTCCTTTTTTTCTAATTCTTTTCTTGCCATTTCTTCTTTTATTTTTTCTTGTTCTTGTATTATTTTAGAAAGCTCCATTTGTTTCTTTATTATATCTGATTTTATCATTAGAATTGCTGTAAAAATGTAAATACATGTTATTGCAGTATACATTATAGGAAAATAAGTTATGGTATAACCTGTTAAAGTATTTACTACTGTATAAATTAAATTTAATAATATTGGTAGTGTTAAGCTATATACAGCAATATTATATACAGCACTAAATTTTAACTTTAATCTAGAAAAGCCTCCTAATATATATCCTATTAATGAATATAAAATGGCATCTAATAAAACTAAAGCAAAATTATTTATATATATTAAAATAAATGTTGCTACAAAAAATGTTAAGTCTAACTTATATAAAGAATTTCCTTTAATAAAGTTAACAATATCACTCTTTTCTACATTTACTAAATGAATTCCATCTGAAAGTTCTTTTAGAGAAAATGTTTGTGTATTTACATCATAAGCTTTCATTATTATTTGGTCTTTTAAAATAATTATTCCATTATAATAACTATTTATATCATTTTTATAATTATTTATTTTTTCTTCTGTTAAATCATTTGTGTCTATAATTATTTTTCCATTAAAATTTGAAGCTTCATCTATAATTATTGGTTCTTCTGGCTTGTCCTTTGATTTAATGGAAAGTATTCCTTCTTTAAAGCTTAATTCTTCTATGTTTTCGTCTATATATGTTCCTACATTATAAGTTGCATTATGAAATATATATGTTACACTTAAAGTAGAAAAGAAAGCAAAAATTAACATTAAAAGTGCTATATATAATATTGTTCTTTTTGTTTTTTCTGTTGCTAATTTTTGATATTCCTCCAAATTAAATATACTTAATTTTAACTTTTTCCAAAATGATATTTTACTTTCTTCTTCCACTTTTTTGCCTCTTTTCTTATTTTATAGTTTTCTTTCTACTGTCATACCATCTTTGCTATCTTTTACTATATAGCCCATTTCATTTAATTTATTTCTTATTTCATCTGATAAAGCCCAATTTTTTTCTATTCTTGCTTGTTTTCTTTCTTCAAGTAAATTTTGTACTTCTTCTGGTATTTCTATTTCTTTTGATTTACTTAAATATTTTTCACTATTTGCTAAATCTAATCCTAAAACTTCATCAAATTTTATTAAAAGATCTGCATATTGTTTAGATGTTTTTGAGTTACGAACTATTTCCCATACAATTCCCATTGCTGCTGGCATATTTAAGTCATCATTTATTGTTTCCAAAAATTTTTCTTCGTATTCTTTAATCTTTTCATTTTCTATTTTTTCTGTACCATTTAATTGTTTTATAAATCCTTCTCTTAGTCTTGTTAATGCTGTTTGTGCAGCTAAAGCTGTATCAAATGTGAAATTTAATTTTGTTCTATAATGTGCTGTAAAGCAGAATAACTTATATGCTAAAGGCTCAATTCCTTTTTCTTGTAGTTGGTCTAATGTATATACATTTCCTAAAGATTTTGACATTTTTCCGCCATCTACTTGTAAAAATTCAACATGCATCCAAAATTTAGCTGGAATTTTGCCTGTTAAGCCTTTACTTTGTGCAATTTCATTTTCATGATGTGTTGGAATGTGGTCTATTCCACCTGTGTGAATGTCAAATTCATCTCCTAAATATTTTCTACCCATTGCTGAACACTCAATATGCCAGCCAGGATAAGATAATCCCCATGGGCTTTCCCATTTCATAATATGATTTTCTGGTGCTTTAATCCATAAAGCAAAATCATAAGGATTTCTCTTTTCTTCATCTACATCTACTCTTGCTCCTGCTATTTGCTCATCTACTTTTCTGTTAGATAATACTGGATATTTATCTAATTTTGAAATATCAAAATAAATTCCCTTGCTTGTTTCATAAGCATAGCCTTTTTCTAATAAGCCTTGAACAAATTCTAACATTTCTTTTATATGGTCTGTAGCTTTTGAAATTATTTCTGGCTTTTCTATATTAAGTCTTTGCATATCTCTAAAGAAAATTTCAGTATAATATCTTGCAATTTCATAAGGATCTTTATTTTCCTTTCTTGCAGCTTTTTCCATTTTGTCTTCGCCATCATCACCATCAGACTCTAAATGTCCTACATCTGTAATGTTCATTACATGCTTTAATTTATATCCATTATATTTTAAAACTCTTCTTAATGTGTCCATAAATATATATGCTCTAAAATTTCCTATATGGGCATAGCTGTATACTGTAGGTCCGCATGAATATATGCGGACTGTTTTGCCATCAATAGGACTAAAATTTTGTTTTTCTCTTGTTAATGTATTATAAAATTGAATTGCCATAAAGCCTCCCTAAGATTATTTATATACTTTTAGAGTTTAATTTGTGCCAATTTCTGTATTGGTATCTACTATACTATTACTTTCAGTATTTGTTTGTGTATTATCGTTTGGATTTTCTGGTTCTTGTGGGTTTTCTTCTCCACCAGCAGGTGGTTCTTCTGTAGTTTCTAGTTTATTTACTGTAATTATTATTGTAACACCTTTATTAACTACTGTTCCTTCTTCTAAACTTTGTCTTATAACCACTCCATTTTCCATATCGGAATGTGTTTCGTAAATTACTCTAATATCTAGTCCTGCAAGTAAACTTCTAGCCATTTCTTCTGAACTTCCTACAACATTTACAATAGTAATTTGATTTGCTTCTGCTGTATGAATGTTACATTGTTCTTCAGGAACTTTATATTTTTCTTCTGCTTTTGAATTTGTAGGTTTCCAGTTTGCATTTCTTTCTTTTTCAGGTTTTGTAGCATATGTTTTTTCTTCTACATCTGTACAATATTCTGTTGCTACTTTTCCTGATTCTTTACATATTTTTAGTGTAACGTGTCCATCACATGCTGCTGGTACTGTTCCTGATACAAAGTATTCTGTATATGTATTTTTGCACTCATTTGTTGCAACTTTTCCTGATTGCCTGCAAATTGTAGCAGTTACAATATTACTTGGTTTTGTAAATCTTTTCTTTGCTAAGTCTTTATGAACATCTTTCATAACATTTGCCCAAATATATATTGCATTATTTCTATCTCCCGCAGCAATACTTGTTTGTGAGTTATATCCAAATCCATACCATACTGCTGCACTATAATATGGTGTGTAACCACAAAGCCATTTATCAACATAATCATCTGTTGTACCAGTTTTAGCTGCAACATCCATACCAGATATTGCACATCTTCCAGCAGTACCTTCTGCTCCTGTTACAACATCTATTAAAATATCTGAAATAATATATGCATTTGCTTCTGAAATTACTCTTCTTGTTTCTTGTTTTGGTTCTACTACAACATTACCGTTTGAATCTTCTAATTTAATGTAAAAAGTTGGTTCTATATACACACCTTTATTTGCTAAAGTTGCATAAGCTGCTGCCATTTGTAATGTACTAGATCCATGTACTGCTCCACCAATTCCTAAGCTTAATCCATCTTCGCCTTTTACATAAGTAGTTAAGCCAAACTCATGTAAATAGTCTATTGCTTTATTAACTCCTACATTTGATATAATTTTTAAGTTTACTACATTTGAAGATCTTTCTATAGCTTTTCTAACAGTACATAAGCCATAATAGCTTCCTACATTTCCTGGTGCATATTTACCAAAATCTGTTCGTGTATCATCATATACTGTTGCTGCAGTAATAACTTTTTCTTCTAGACCTGGGGCAACATTTGCAAGAGGTTTAATTGATGAACCTGTTTGTCTTGTAGATGTAGCATAATTTGTGCCCATTTGTCCTAAATCATTTTTTAAATCTCCACCTAGTGCAACTACTTTTCCATTAGTATGATCAATAATTGTCATACCAGCATTTGTTGTAATTGTTACTTTTTTAGATTTTCCATCTTTATCTTTTTCTGTTATAGTTTTGCTTGATACATATGTATCTTTTGACATTTCTTCAATAACTCTATCTTGAATTTTAGTATCTTGTGTTGTATACAATTTATATCCACCAGATATTATCATACTTCTTGCTGCTTTGTAGTCAATATCTTTTGCATCTGCTAAGTCTTGTGCAGCTTCTTGTATTGCTTCTTCTACAAAATAAGAATAACCTCCAATTTCAATTTTGCCTTTCTTAAATTTTAGGCCTGCATCTACTTTTGCAACAGCTTCATTGTATAATTTTTCTGCTTCTTCTGCGTTTTCACTAATTCTATTTTGTTCCTTCATAAAGTTTAGAACCAATTTTGTTCTATTTTTTATTAATTCAGAATGGTCATTATCTTTATCATATGGATTATACATATTTGGTGCATTATTAATTCCTGCTAAGAAAGCAGATTCTGCTAAGTCTAAGTCTTTTGCAGATTTTGCAAAATAATATTTTGCTCCATATTCTACACCATATAATTCATTTCCACCAACAAAAATTTGATTTAAATATTTTTCTAGAATTTGTGATTTTGTAAGCATAGTTTCAACTTGATATGCTCTTGACATTTCACGAATTTTTCTTTCTACACCAGCCATTCCAGAGTCGTCATCATCTTTCATTAAGTTTTTAACTAATTGCTGTGTAATAGTACTTCCTCCACCAACAGAAGAATCTTCTCCTCTATGCAATATATAGCTTATAGTAGCATTTGCTGTTCTTAATATATCTATTCCAGAATGCTCTTCAAATCTTTTATCTTCTATTGCTATATATGCATTTGCTGTATATTTTCCCATTTCATCTAAACTAATTATTTTTCTATTAGCATCTTCTGTTGAAAGTACAGCACTTAATTTTCCTTCTGAATCATATACTTCGCTATTTCCTTTTGCAATTAAATCTTCTGCAGTAATAGCCCATTTATCACTAAAGAAAATTCCAGCTATAATTCCTACGCCACCCAAACCTGCTAACATAACTAATAAAAATAGTGTTAAAATTACTCTTTTTAATACTTTATGTTTTTTCTTTTTTCTTTTTGAATTTTGTTTTGTGTCTAGCTCATGTTCATTATTATATCTTTTTGTTTTTTTGTTTCCTTTTAACTGATATTGCTTTGTTTTACTTGTATCTTTATTTTTTTCCATTAGGATTTCCTCCTTGGCTAAATTTTAACACATTTATTATATAATATATTAAGAAAAATGGAAAGTATTTTAATAAATTTTTAATGTTTTTCGTTACTACATATAATTAAAGCTTGAATAATACTAGTTTTAAATTTTTGAAAGATCCGTAGTTTGACATTAACTTAATAAAAATATCGTCTGTAAGTCTTGAAATATAGACTTAAAATTTTGTCAATTTTT
>CANQTQ010000018.1 GCA_947626765.1 uncultured Clostridia bacterium | reverse complement strand
GTCATGCAAATTTTTATCTATTTAAAAATATTAAAAAAATTTTAATATTTATATTGACAATTAATAGTTAGTCTTTCCTAGTATTTTTATTTATATTCAACTATTTTTGATAGTTCTTTCCTAGTATTGTGCATAGGTGAAGGTTTGCAATCATCAGTCTTGTATCCTAATGGAATAAGACATATTGGCTCAATGTTCGCATCTAAATTAAATTCTTGTTTTAAAATATTCTTGTCAAACATTTCTATCCATATATTATCTACACCTACATTTGTAGCTTCTAACATCATGTGAGTAGCTACTATACAAGCATCCATTTCATAAGTTGAATAATTATCTTTTGACCATGCAATATTTTTATCACTTGCTACAATTATACAAACTGGTGCATTATATCTACATGGACTTGCTTTATCTATTTTTTCTAATCCTTCTTTTGATTTAACTACATATATCTTTTGTGGTTGACTATTTTTTGCTGTAGGTGCTAAATTTCCTGCCTCTAATATTTTATTTATTAGTTCATCACTAATCAAATCATTTTTAAATTTTCTAGCTGAAAATCTTTCTTTAATAACTTTTTCAAATTCCATTTTTAATTCTCCTTTTGTTTTGTTAATTTTTAATAATTTAAACTACTAACCCAAGCTTTTACTTCACTTTGCGATGTAGAAAGTCTCTTTCCATCTAGCCAATTAACATTTTTATAATTGCTCTTAAAGTAATTAACGCTTGTAGTTATTCCAGAGCTTCCAGATGTGCAAAATGGAATAACTGTTTTTCCACTTAAGTCATGATTATCTAGAAATGTTAAAATTATTCTTGGTGCATCTCCCTCCTTACTTTAATTTATAATAATTTAATTATACTTTCATAAACCATTTCATATATTGAAAAGAACTTGAATGGAACTTCTGCATTTTTCATAGCTTCTTTTTGTTTTTCAGTAGCACAAGTATATGGATATATTCCATACATTAATGGAAAAAAAGAAAAGATAAATTTTTCTTTTTCTTCCTCACTCATGTTCTTAAAGAATTTATCCAAAAGCTTTTTTATTGATTTTAATGTTTCTCCGTAACTTTTCTTAAAATCCACTAATTGCTCCATACGACTATTTTCTTCCATATCATATAAGTTCATTGAAAGTAGTTTTAATAACTGTTCCCTTTTTTCAATACTTAAAGCAATTTGTTTTGCAAATTCTTGTTTTTCTAATTTGTCATTTTTAACATATATATCTTCTAAATCTTTTAGCCATCTTTCATATTCTCTTTTTAAAAGAGCTAAAAATATTTCTTCTTTTGTTTGAAAATAGTTATATATAGAAGGTCTTGAAAATGTAGTTTTTTCACTTATATCTTTTAGTGTTATCTCTTTAAAACTTTTTATCCTATATAATTCTTCACAAGCATTTATAATTTCGTCTTTTCTTTCATCTGCTAATTTAATTTCCATTTGTTCATATTTCCTTTCTTTAAATGCTTTTTATAATATTAATAGTATTCATTGTATTTGGAAATCCTATATAGGGCAAACATTGTAACATTGTAGCTAATAATTTTTCTTTTGAGTTTCCTACCTTTATATTTCCAAGCACATGTGCTTTTATTTGAGTATCTGATCTTATTGTTGTTAATCCAACTAATACAAGTAATTCTCTTGTTTTTAAGTCTAATCCTTCTCTTGTATAAAAATCTCCAAAACCAAATTCTGTTAAGTATTTTGGTATTTCTGGTACATCAGGATATTTTTCTTTTATTTCATCTCCATATATTGGGTTTTGTATATTAAATCCTTTTTCATATCTTGTTTCATCTGTTACTGTTCCTGTGCTTTCTAATGGCAATTTAATTTCTTTTGATTTAAAAACTTCATTCATTGTATTTACTGCGTTTAATGTTCTTGGAAAACCTATAAAAGGTGCTAACTGATAAATAGTTTCTCTTATTTCTATAGGTGTAGCTCCTACATTTAATGCTGCATTTATGTGTGCAGATAATTGTGGTAAGGTTTGTAATACTGCTAAAATTGTTATTGTAATTAATTCTCTTTCTTTCATATCTAGCTCTTCGCTACTATGAAATACATCTCCAAATATAAATCTCCTTAAAATTTCCATGAGTTCATGATCTATTTCTTTATTTGCATCTGGCAATTCTCCAAACAATTTGTTAAAAACTTCTTTACTTTCTTCAAAACGATTCATTTTTATTTCTCCTTTCTCTGACACATTGTCAGTATCATAATATATTATATCTGACACAATGTCAATAGTTTTTTGAAAATTTTTAAACTTTTAAAAAAATAGCTTATGTAATTTTACATAGCTATTTTTTGGCACTTATATTTTTTAGATTATTTTAAATTTTCTTTAAAAATTCTATTTTATCAAAAGGTATTATATCCATATTATCATATTTTTATTTACCCTCTATTTTTTAAGTTGTAATCCGTCCTTAAAAGCCTCTCCAACTCTTTCAGTAACTTTATAATACCCATGTGTATATGGATCAAATGCTATTGCATTTACTTTTTCAATATCTATTTTATCTTCATTCATTACACTTTCATCTGCAGTAACATTAACCACTTTTCCAATAACACCTGCTCCATACTCATCATTTTGATATTCTATAAATTCACATTCAAGACATATTGGAAATTCGTTTATAATTGGTGCATCTACATTTTCTGATTTTGTTGCTGATAGTCCCGTATTTTCAAATTTATTTTGCGTATTATTACCTGATACTACTCCAAAATAATCTGCTTCTACAACATGTTTACTATCAGCAATACTTACTGTAAATGCTTTTCTTTCTTTAATATTTTTTACAGTTTTATGAGTTTCTGTTAAATTTAATATTACCTGATTTCTTGATAGCATAGTTCCCCATGCTGCATTCATTACATCAACACTTCCATCTTCATTATATGTTGCAACCATTAATACTGGCATTGGAAATATTGCCTCTGTAGTTTTAATATTTTTTCTCATAAACAAATTCCTCCTTTAAACTTTTTAATTATATTATCATAAAAGTAAATAATTAACAACTACCCATTATATATAAAAGCAAACATACTATTTATTTTATAAAATAACTGGCTATTAGTAGCCAGTTATTAAAAAATTTCTTTCACTTTTACATATCTGTTAGTTTATCTTTTAATTTTTTTAAAGCCATTTTTCTTGCACTAATATGTTCTTATAACTATTTTTATTATTATTAAGTAAAATTATAATTTAATTAACAAATATCTTATTAAAATTTATTTTTACAAATTCATTATCATTCATTTTATTTTCTAAATACTTATTAAAATTATCTTTATTAATTTCATTGTTTACTATATCATTATAATTAGGATATAAATCTTGGGCTTGTTTTCTATTTACTTTATATGAATTACTACTAAAATTAAATGTAATGTATTTAACATTGTCAATTAAGGAAAATATAGATACAGTATTATATAATAAACATTTTTCTAAATATTGATTCTCGTTTATATACCAATCTGTAATATGATAATCAATAGTTAATTCTAAATTTTCTGAATCTATTTCAAACACATAACCATACTCTGAAAGAGGTAAACTATCTATTAAATGGCTGTCATTACTATTATTTCCTATATATTGATTTTTGAATTTTATAATGTTGTCAATTCCTGCCTTGTCTCTATTAAATGGAGTTATAGGTATAGTTTCTTCTGTATAAGATTTTTTTGTATCAACTATATAATATTCATTTTTTGTATTTCTATTTATTCTATAAACATTACAAAGTGGAGCTTTATAAATAATCATATCATCAGTTGTTTTTATTAAGTAAGAAAATCTTGGTGCTACATTATTTAATTTTACATTTGCATAGTCTATTCCCAATAATATTATTAATCCTAACACAAAATATCCTAAATTAAGAAATAATCTTTTTATATATAATTTTTTCTTGTTAAGTTTAGCAAAACCTATTAAAGATATAATTAGTCCAAATATAGAATAAATTGATCCCCAACTGCTTTCTGTTGGAAATATAGTAAAGGCACTAAAAATAAGTCCAAATCCAAACATTATTAGAATTTCTGCAATTATTTTATTTTTTTCGCATACTTTTTTGTTTGTATAATCTATTGCACTAATTATATTTTCTTCTAACTTTTCTTGATAATGCTCTTTATCTACTTTTTCTCCACTAATCAAATCATTTACTGTTACACCTAATTCTTCACTTAATGGTTTAAGTAAAGAAATATCTGGCATATAATTTCCATTTTCCCATCTTGAAATTGTTTTTGATGTTACTCCTAATTTTTCTGCTAAGTTTTCTTGTGTTAATTTTTTCTCTTTCCTTTTTTCTGCTATAAATTTTCCAATTTTAACAATATCCATAATTTTTTCTCCTTTCATTTTAAAAATAGCAAAAAAACAGAAAAATTAACACCCCACAAATAGCGAATTGCTATTTTTTAAATGGACACAAATAGGGAGTTATTATTTAATTGTACTTTTTTAGAAATTGTAGTTTATATTACTAAATCCATTTTTCTATTTTACTTTTAGCATTTTTGCAATCAGCACCTCTAATTGCTATGCTATCTCCTAATACATTTGCTCCTTTGCAAACTTTTTTAATATCATTTGGAACATTTGCAAGTCCTGAGCCTTCATGTGTAGTTACAATTCTTATAGTTTTTCCCGTAAAATCTAATTCTTTTAAAGCTGTTTCTATTTCTGGTGCATAAGTTCCCCAATATATAGGTGTCATTATATAAATAATTTCATAAGAAGATATATCTTTTATATTTTCTTTAATTGGTGCATTTCCAACTCTTTGCTTTGCCTCTTGAATACAAGTACTATAGTCTTTGCTATATGGGATAAGTGGTTCTACTTTAAATAAATCTGCATTTGTTATATCTCTTACAAATTCTGCAATATATTCTGTATTTCCTTTATCAATATATCCCACGCTATAGTTTTCATCAGCCCTTGAAAAATAGATTACTAAACTTTTCTTATTTTTAAATTCACTCATATTTAAACCTCCTACAAATTTATTTTATAATATTTAACCTAATTTATCTCCATTTTTTACTTCTTTATCAGGTTTTATTAAAACAACTCCTTGCTTACTATAAATCCCTAATACTAATACTTCTGACATAAAGTCCGATATTTGTTTTGGTGGAAAATTTACAACTGCTAATACTTGTTTGCCAATTAAATCATTACATTTATATACATCTACTATTTGTGCAGAAGATTTTTTAATTCCTATTTCACTTCCTAAATCTATTTTTAGTTGATATGCTGGTTTTTTTGCCTTTTCAAAAACTTTCGCTTCTATAATTGTTCCTACTCTAATATCTAATTTCATAAAATCATCAAATGTTGCCATAGTTAAATCTCCTTATATATATAATTTATATTTCTTTATTTATATATTTGCTTAAAGTTAACGGCATATATCTTTGACTTCTAATTGCATTGATTCCAAAGTCTTTTAATTTACTAAATGATAGTTTTCCTTTTTCATACTTTGTTATTAATTCTATTTTCATAGCTTTTTGTATTTTTATATTTTTATCTTTGTATTTATAAGGAATATTCACTTCTATTACTTTAAATTTATACATAATTGATGAATAAGGTGCTCCAACATATAAATAAATAATATCATTTATTTTAATATCTGTGCTTTGTTTCCATAACATTATATTATTCTTCTTTAATGCTTTCTCTATGTCAAAATATTTTGGATTTGCAGGTACTATCCACTCATTTTTGGCACTATTTTTATTTATTATTGTATAGGAATAACTTTTTTCTATTAAGCTCATTATTTTTTCATCTGATACTGTATTATTTAGTATAATTGTAATCCAACTTTTCTTATTCATATGATATGCAGGATAAAATCCATCTTGCTTTAGTAAATATTCTATTTCATTTTCTTCTAATTTTATATCAATTATTTCAATTTCGCCAGTAGAGTTTTTGTCTAATTTACTTTTATCAAGATTCATTATTATTCCATACCATTTTTTACTATCTTTATTTCTAAAAGTAGCATAGCCAGGAAACTTTTCCCACTCAAATTCTGGCTCATCTCCATACTTTTCCTTTATTGCCTTTGTTATTCTGTTTGATTGTTCATATATAAAAGTCTCTCTAGTAAAGCAATTACTTCTAATATCTTTTAGCAAACTTTTAAATTCATCTCTAACTTGTCCTACAAAAGAACCTGTACTATCTTCTATACGAAAATTAGTGTATTCATCTCCAAAAGCTAAATCATAAACTTTACCTTTAACTATTCCATCATTATCTATTTCAATATCAACTCTAAAAGTATTATTCATAATGTTTTTTGAATACTTATATAAAGACTTATCTTTTTTAAATCCATATTTAGATACTTTATCAAAATCAATTTTTGTTTTTCTAAATATTTCCTCTTCAATAGTCATTTTTATTTTCTCCTATAAATTTTTCCATTTTACTTTTGTTGAAATATGTATTACTAATATAGTTATTATAATTGTTATTATTATTTGAATAAATGGTAAATGGTATGACATGTTTTGATTTGCTTTGACAATACAATATACTAAATAGCTAAATACTATCCCTAATAATGTTCCAGCAATGAGAGATTTTAAGCCATATATTACACTTTCATAAGTGAACATTTTATTAAACTGTTTGTTCGACATTCCCATTGCTTTTAAAATTTCAAATTCTCTTTTTCTTAAATTCATATTAGCTGTGATTGTATTATATATATTAGTTATTCCTATCAAAGATACAACTAAAAGTAAACCATATAGGAATATAGACATAATAGCTGACAGCCTTTGTGCATCTTGTTTTTGTTTATTATAATTTACAACTGCTATTTTATTAGGATTAACAAATTGTGATATTTCCTTTTCTAGCTGATTTGGATTACTAGAATTTATTTTCATATCCATAGAAAAATTTCCTATTGTATTGCTGTTTCTTTCATCGTCAATGTCTATAGTTTTTGCCATATCATTAGATATAACTAATTTTTCATAATTTCCTACATTTAGTATTTTAGGATTATCAAAACTTGATAACTGCATATATGGATCTAAATTAGAAATTTTTATTATAGGAATTTTATATTCTTTATTTTTTATTATTATACTTAATGTTTGTCCCTCTTGAACAAAAGGATTATTAGATATTAAAATTCCAGTTTTAACAGCATCTTCATATTTAAGTCCTAAATTGTCTATATAATCTTCATATGTATTTCCTTCACATCCATAAATGCTAATTGATTTATTGTTTTCCTTTATGATTCCTTTAAAACTTACTAAAATAGAATAATTTATAATACTGTCTTGCTGCTTAATTCTATCAAAATTTTCAAATACTGTACTTATGTCTTCCTGTTCATAACCATATATTATTCCTACATCTAAGTTTCTATTAGTAGGCATATAAGTATTATTCACTATTGAAAATACATATTGTATTACTCCACTTACTATTATAACTAGTATCATAATAATACTAATTGAAATTGTTGTAGAACGATACTTTTTTTTATTTCTTTTTATATTTTTATAGGCTAATTCTCCTTCTATTCCAAGAAGTTTTGATTTCAATTTATTAATTTTAACATCTTTATTTGTAATTTCGTTATTCTGTTTAATTACTTCAACTGGTGATGCTTTTTTAGCCTCTTTTATTGGTTTAATACAAGATATAAAAATAGATAGTAGTGTTATTAATGTTGTAACAAATATAGATATAGCATTAATGCTAAATTGAATGCTTAATTCGTTTCCATAAATATTTTCTAACACATTTCCAATTCCTTTTGTACTAAAAAATACAATTCCTATTCCTAATATTAAACCTATTGGAATACTAACAATTGCATAAATAATTCCTTCTATTAATACAATTTTTGTAATTTGTTTTGAAGTTGCACCAATACTAATTAATGTTCCAAATTCTTTCATTCTTTCTGATATAGAAATTTGAAAACTATTTCTTATTAAAATAATGGTAATTGCTACAACTATTATAATTGATATTATGCCTATTAATTCTAATTGAGATTTTTCGTTGATTTCATTGGTACCACCTTGCCATAATAATAATTCCGTATTTTCTGAAATATAATCTTTTAGGCTTGTATTCATTAGAGTTTGATAAAATGCATTTTCTTCTTTTGGATTTTTTAGTAATATTGTTACTTGACATGGTCTTGTTTCCTTCATCTGCTCTAACTTTGTAATTGCTATGTAAGCATTATTGCTACTTGCTTCTTGCCTTGTTTGTTTTATAATTCCTGTAATAGTATAAACTATTTGTTCAACACCATCTGGTTCTAAAGCACTACCATTTCCATCATTATAAATTGTTAGCTTTACTTTTTGAACATCAAGATTTAATTTATCGCCTATTTTTACCTGTTCATTCATATTATTTACAAGATAACTTGAAACTAATATTTCTCTTTCATTTTGTGGCAATCTTCCTTCTATTATTGAAATATCTCTATTAAGTAAAGATGTTTCATCATATGCCTCTATTCTAATTCCTTGTTTAGCATAAATTTGCGTTTCATAATCAGCTGCACCTATTGTTTGTGATATTCCTACTTTTTCTATTTCGTTTTGTGCCTGTTTAAATTTTATTGCTACTTCAGATGTTGCTTCGTTAATATGAATATGATAATTACCTATAGTTTTTTTGGTATTTTCTATCATAGAATCTTGAAAACTGTATATTAAAGTAAATATAAAGCTAATTAAAGCTACTGATACTATAATTCCAGTAATAGTAGCCACTGTTCTTTTTTTATTTCTTTTTAAATTTTTCCAAGCAATTGACCTTAAAATATTCATACTTTACCCTCTATTTTCAATATCTTTAACTATTGTTCCATCTTTTATTGTAATAATTCTGTCCGCTTCTTTAGCTATTCTTTCATCGTGTGTTACTAATAAAATAGTTTGATTATATTTCTTATTTGATATTTTTAATAACTCTACGATTTCTTGAGATGACTTGCTATCTAAATTTCCAGTTGGTTCATCTGCTAATATTATAGCAGGATGATTAATAAGAGCTCGTCCTATTGCTACTCTTTGCTGTTGCCCTCCTGATAATTGATTTGGTAAATGTGTAATTCTATCTTCTAATCCTAAAACATTAATTAAATCATTTAATTGTTGTTCATCTATTTTTCTTTTATCTAATTGGCTTGGAAGTAGTATATTTTCTTTTACATTCATAATTGGCAATAAATTATAAAATTGATATATAATACCAATTTCTTTTCTTCTAAACGCTGCTAAATCATCTTCTATTAAACTATGAATATCTATATTATTAATAAATACCTTTCCTGATGTTGGCTTATCTACCCCTCCTAATAAATGTAGTAATGTAGATTTACCACTACCAGATGCTCCTATAATAGATACAAATTGTCCTTTTTTTACAGTAAATGATATATTATCTAGTGCAATTGTTTTATTTTCTGCATTTCCATATGTTTTGGTTAGATTTTCACATTTTAATATTATATTCTCGCTCATATTTGCCTCCTTTAAAATATATATTAGTATTATTAGTTAAAAAACATTTACACTTGAGCCTTTCGTTTATATATTTCTTTTTTACATTGATATTTTAGCATAGAATATCAGTATATATCAGATTTTAATAAAATATTAATATTTTCTATTTGTGGTTTCATTATCTTTAGAAAAATAACTTGTAATTAGGCTATTTATTTATAATATCACTCTTTTATAGTTGATATGTAACTTTAGTTTTGTTACTTGTTTAGTAATAATGAATCTACATCATTAACTAATATTGCATTTACTCCAATATCTTTTAGCATAACAATATTTTCTTCAATATCATCTACGAATATAGTGAATCAGATTTATAGCATGGCTCTATAACATCATAAAATGAATCTGGATTTAAATATGCTTTTAAAAAGTAGTCTAAAAACTTTTCTTCACTTTCTCTACGATGCTTTGAAAATTCTTTATCTTTGTGAATAGCTAAAGTACCATCAAAGTCAAAAATTGCTACTTTTAAATTATTTATATCTATATCAGTTTTCATATGCTTTACCCTCTAATTATTTATTTTTTTTAGTATATCAAAAAAGCAAGTGATTGTAAATATTCACTTGCTAATGTATATTTGTTTATTATTGTAATTATATTCTATATTATATTTTAAAATCTGTTCTAAATATGATGCTCTACATTGATATGGAACATTATTTTTTTCTAATTTATTATTGTCATAGTGTAATTTATATTCTTTTTCGTTATATACAAACCCACTTAGCTTTCCATGTTTATCATATATTTTTTCAACTTCGTCCATATTATTTAATATTATATTAAAGTTTATTTCATATTCTTTTAGCTCTAAGTTATATGTTGCTGTTTCTCCAATATTTTTACCATTTAAATATATATCTAGTTCTTTTGGTTTCCATATATTGTTTATATCTGCTTCTGTTATATCATTATCTTTTATGCCATTATTTTTTAAGTAATCAATATATGAATACTGCGCATTATATACATATAAATTTAAATCATTATTATAAATATTATTTTGTATCTCAATATTCCAATTATTTAATTTTAAATATGCATAAAAATAAAAGTTCTTATCTTTAATTAAATTATTTAATTTTTTATATATAAAGTCATTACATTCATATATTTCTTTTACAGCATTAGTTATTTCAGAAAAATTGGTTATTTCTATTCCATATTTTAATTTATAAAATTCATAGTCATTAGATATGTTTGTGCTATCTATATACTTTATATTTGTTTCTGGAAAAGTATTTATATAATCTTTTAATATTTGTTTTATTAAATACTCTTCATAATCGTTATGCTGCACAAAACTTTTTTGAATTGCTTTAAAAACAATAGTTTCATTGTTCTTTGGAGATATTTTATATTCTATTTCGTTTTTACCTATATTTTTTTCATTAACAATAACAAAATCCTGTGAATACTGATTTTTTAATTGTTCTAGTATATCTGTTTCAGTATCTACCTTTAGAGAATGAAAAAATGAATTTAAAAATATTAAAATAATTATAAGTAAAATAAAGAAAATAATAATTATTGGTGTAGTTGTTATTATACTTAATATATTTGCTATTTTAGAAATTTTTTTTGCTTTTGGTTTTATATCTCTATTTTCATAGAATATATTTTCTTCTTTTTGTAAAGAATTCCATTCTTCTAATTCTTTCCAATCATCTTTATTTTCCATATATTATTACCTTTCATTATTTAGACTATTTTTTCTTAAATTTGGGTTGTTTTTTTGTAAAAAATAATAGCTTTTTTAATTCTTAGTTTCTTTAGATAATTAGCTTATGTTTTAAAACAATGGAGCAAGTAATCTTAATATAGCTTGCCATAAAGATTTCATAAAGCCTGTTTTAACATCATTGCTATTTAATTCTTTGCTATCTTTAAATGTACTTTCAAAATCTTCATATATTTTATTTATTTCATTAACATTTTCCATATATATTCCGTTTTCAAAATGAAGATATAAACTTCTATAATCCATATTTATTGTTCCAACTACTGCTCTAATGTTATCAGATAAGAATACCTTTGAATGAACAAAGCCGTTTGCATATTTATAAATTTTTACTCCATTTTCATATAGTACTTTAAAGAATGATGTTGTTTGTGTATAAACTATTTTTTTATCTGGAATTCCAGGTACAATTATTCTTACATCAACACCTCTTTTTGCAGCTCTACAAAGTGAATTAACCATATCAGTATCTATTATTAAATAAGGTGTCATTATGTATAAATAATTTTTAGCACTATTAATCATATTAATATATACATCTTCTCCGATTAAATCTTTATGAAGTGGTGCAACTCCATAAGGAATAACATAACCATTGTTTTTACTGCTGTTTTCAAAGTTGTATTTAAATTTAATAATATCTGTATCTTCATTTATGTTTGCATTCCATAAAGTTAAAAACATAACTGTTAAATTCCAAATAGCATCACCAACAATTTTAATTCCATTGTCTTTCCATATTCCTAGTTTGCTATTAACATTTATATATTCATCACTTAAATTAACTCCTCCAGAAAAAGCTACTTTTCCATCTATTACTGTAATTTTTCTATGATCTCTATTGTTCATAAATATTCCTCTAAAAGGACTTAACTTATTAAATGTAATACATTTTATACCGTACTTAGCAAGTTGTTTTGAATAATTTGTAGAAAGCATTGCAATACTTCCCATATCATCATATAGTATTCTAACATCTACACCTTTTGCTGCTTTTTCTTTTAATATTTCTAAAATGCCATTCCACATAACACCTTCATTAATTATAAAGTATTCCATAAATATAAATTTTTCAGCTTTTTTTAATTCTTTTAATAATTCAGGGTAAAACTTTTCTCCAAAATTATAGTAAGTAATTTCATTATTAGTACTTACAAAATAATTTGTTCTATTTATTAAATACCTAATATTATCTAATTTTTTATCTTCTATATCTTTTTTTATTTCTTCATTTTGAATTAGATATTTATTATATTTTTCTTCATGTTCAAATATACTTTTTAATAATTTGCTCTTAGAATAATTCTTTCCTAAAGTAATTAATAAGATTGTTCCAAATATTGGAAATATTAAAATTAATATTATCCATGGCAAATCATTTGAAAGTCTTGTACTTTCTTTTAATATACCAAGAACAATTAAAATACTTGCAATGCTATAAAACAATGTTATAATTCCAAGATATTTATAGAAAAATAATCTTATTACAATAGCAAATCCAAATTGTAAAATAACTCCTGTTATAACTATTAAAGCTCTTTTTACTGCATTTAGCATATTATTTAAACTCCTTTTTCTTGTTTTATTTAATAATTAGCTTCTAGGGATTTCTTTTATTAATGTAGATTGTACTATATTATTTTCATCAAAGTTAACTAAAAGTTTATAATATTCAGTAGTATAGCCGCCCCAAATATAGTCTTTTTTTATTGTTCCTGCAAAATACTCACTTTTATTTTCATATTCTTTTCTTGGATTTCCTAATAAAGTATTAACATCTTCTTTTGTAAATCCTATAATACTTTTAGTATCATTAATTGTTTTCATTTTTGTATATAAGTCGTCAGCATCTTCATGTACTATATTTATTAAAATTATAGCCATAAAAATTAAAGCAATTATAATTATTATTACTTTAACTGTATTGCTTATTGATTTTGTTCTTATTAACTTTATTAGACCATCTAATAATACTACACCTGTTAACTGTGGTAATATTAGTATTACAAAAAATGGTATTAAAAAAAATAATATTTCCATCTTGTTCCTATATAAAAATTTTTATTTTTCCAATTTTATAAAATATCCTTATTTTCTAATTGTTAAATATGCATTAATATTAATTTTGCATAAATATTTGTTGTCCTTTAATTAAATTATAGCTTATTAATTCACTACTTTCTAAATCTTCTTTATTCATGTCTATTCCACTAATTTGACTGTTTTCATAAGTTTTGTAATAATATATTCCTTTTTCCATGTTACAACAAGAACTATAGATAGTTATTTCATATTTTTCCTCTCCCATATGAACACATCCTCTTTGTTGATATACAGATTCTAGTATATGGAAAAATTGACTTATGCTTTCTGATTCCGAATTTCCAGAAATAGAATTCATTTTAGTAAATGTTGCTTTTACAAATCTAGAAGCAGACGATAAATCTCCTGGTAGTCCCATTGCACCCATTCCACGGCTATAAGTTTCTAAATTTAATTGCTTTGAAAAATTGTTTATTGGTTGTTCTGTTGATAAACTCATATAATTGTTTAAATTAAACAATTGAATGTCAAAAGTTGGATTATTGGTAAGAATACCAACTGGATTGTCATATATTTTTAATCCATCTTTAACACTTTCAACAGTTATAGACTTTTCTTTATCTGCTATTATCCAATGTAATGGTGATGCTGGTAATTCATTACTAAAATTGATATTTGCAATGTTTGTATTTTCTAATAGTTTTTTGGTTTCTTCAATGGTTGAGCATTGAGATAATACATATGGTATAAATTCGAATGGTGCTATATTGTTTTTGTCTTTTTTTACCTCTTTATAATCAGCATTTACTGGAAAATTTAATCCAGCCATTCCTAAACCTTTTTCATTTATTGCATCATAATAAAGTGGATAGTTGTTTGCAACATATGCCATTCCTATGATTGCATAATGATTTTTTATACTTTCTACTTCTCTAAATTTAAACTCATAATTTCTAGGTGTTATAGTAATTGTTTCTTTATATGAATATTCTAAGTCTAAATTTCTTCCAAAGTAATGATTATTTGTAGCATAAGTTATTGCTGTACACATATTATTTATTTCCTCCTTAGTAATTTTTCATTTTCTATCTAATAATACCATAAAAATAAGTAACTATCAATAGTTACTTATTTTTAAAATGTTACTTTTTTAGCATAATATTATTATTTATTTTATTTATGTATTCACATATAATATCAGCTGTTTTTTCTTTTCCTATTGATGAATTTATACATAAATCATAGTTATTAACATCTCCCCATGTTTTTTCTGAAATTATTTTATAATAACTTGCTCTGTTTTTATCTGATTTTTCAACATTTTTAATAGCATCTTTTTGGCTATCATTATACATTTGCATAACATTTCTTACTCTGTAGTCTTTTGGAGCATAAATAAAAATTCTAATTAAATTTTTATAATCTTGTAATACATAATCTGCAGCTCTTCCAACTAATACACAGCTTCCTTTTTCTGCTATTTTTCGAATAGCTTTGTTTTGTGCATCAATAGCATATTGAACTGGAGATGTTGTTAAATATAAATCATGCATTATATTACTGCTTTGATTTATTTTTGAAACAAATTCTTTATCTAATCCACTTTCCTTAGCTGCTATTGCAGTCATTTCTTTGTAATAATATGGTATTTCTAGTTTGTCTGCAACTAATTTGCCTATATACTTTCCTTGACTTCCGTGCTCTCTTGAAATTGTAATAATAACTCCTTCTTTTGATTTTTTAATATTTGTATTAATGTTTGCTTCTTTTTCTTCATTTGAAATTCCTTTAAAGAAAACTACTACTAAAATTGTTGAAATTATAATTGCAAAAAAATCTGCTGCAGGTGCTGCATAAAGTGGACCCTCAACTCCAAAATATTTTGGAAGTATTATTACAAGTGGAACAAATAAAATAATATCTCTTGCAAGTGATACAATTGTTGCTTTAACAGGCTCTCCTACTGCTTGGAAAAATATTGATATTACTTTTATACTACATGTAAATGTTATAAACATTAAGAATATTTTAAATGTTTTTATTGCAAATTCCATATATAAGCTGTCTTCTGTTCCAAATAGTTTTATTATTATTTCTGGACATACCTCAAAAATTACTGTTGATAAAATTCCCACTATAAATGTTGAAATCATAACTATTTTAAATGTTTCTTTTACTCTATTGTATTTCTTTGCACCAAAATTATAGCCTAATATTGGTTGAGCTCCTAAAATAATTCCTACTACAATGTTTATAACAATAGTAAATACCTTCATGCAAATTCCTATTACAGCAATTGGAATATCACTTCCATATTTAGACATAGCTCCATATTTAGCAAGCATAATATTGCAAACAAGTGATATTATAACAATTGACATTTGAGTTATAAATGTTGACACACCAAGTTTTACTACATTTCCAAAAATTGAAAAGTCTATTCTAAAGCTATTTAGTGATAACTTAAATGTTTTGCTTTTAAAGAAATATGCAAATGACACAATAAATGATATAATTTGACCAATAATTGTTGCCCATGCTGCTCCTTTTATTCCCATTTTAAATGCAAATATAAAAATTGGATCTAAAATTATATTTAAAATTGCCCCTATTAAAGTTGAAAACATAGAATATGTTGGAGACCCATCAGCACGTATAATACTATTTACAGTATTAGCAAGCATATAAATAGGTATAGCTGATAATATAATTGTAAAATAATCTTTTGCTAACCCTATAGAGCTGTTTGAAGCACCAAAAAGATATAATAATTTATCCATAAAAATAAAGCCTAAAGCTACAAATAAAATGCTTATTACAAATGAAATTAATATACTATTTCCAATTGCTTTATCAGCATCTTTTGTATTTTTTCTTCCTTGACATAAAGATAAAAATGCAGCACTTCCATCTCCTAGGCACCATGCAAATGCTACAGAAATAATTGTAATAGGAAATACTACTGTTGTAGCTGCATTTCCTAAATATCCTATTTCACTATTACCAATAAATATTTGATCAACAATATTGTATAGTGAACTAATTAAAAGTGATAAAATACAAGGAATTGAAAATTTTAATAATAACTTTGAAATTTTTTCATTTCCTAAAAACTTATTTTCTTCATTCATTTTGTTAAATTTCCCCCTTAATTTTTTATTTTTACCCAAAAAAACACTGCGCATAAGAGTCAATCTTATACGCAGTTATGCTGTGTTGACTTATTTATTTTAGCACTTTTAATTTTTTTTGCAAAGGTTTTTTTTAAATTTTTTATAATTTTTTTCATACAATCAATTTTTTAATATGTGGAATTCAACTTTTTAACTAGGCATTTTTGTATTTTTTTGTAACTAAATACTATTTTCCATAACTTCATGTACTTGCTGTTTTAAATTTTCTATACTATCTTTTTTATTTTCATTTTCAGATGTATATATTATTGGGCTTAATATTTTTATTGTAACATCTTTTTTCTTTTTTAATAATTTTCTTATTCCTTTTGGATTTCTAAAAGTAATTACTATTGGAATAACAGGAACATTATTATTTATTGCAAAGTTAAATGCACCATTTTTAAAATTTCTTATTTTTTCATGGTAAGGCCATAAGGCTTTTTCAGGATAAAAATGTATTATTTTTCCGCTTTTTAAGGCTTCATTTATTTTTTTAACAAAATATACTTCATTATTTATTTTATTTGGTATTGGTACTGCTCTTAATAATTTTATTAATTTTCTTACAAAAGGAATTTTAAAACTTCCTTCTCTTGTTGTAAAGTATATTTTTTTAAGTCCAAATGATAATCCTACCATGCTACAATCTAAAAATAAAACATGATTTGAAACACTTACTGCACCTGTTTTTAAATTTTTAATATTTTCTTTTCCTTCTATTTTTAAATCATATATTATTTTATTTAAAATTGTTAAAACTGGAAATGCTACGCCATAATATAATAAGTTAGAAAAAAATGAAAATATTTTTCCTTCATTAATAAATTTATAATTTTCATCTATATTTAATTCTAATGGCTCATACATGTGAATTATATCTTCATTTTCATCTTGCAATAATTCCATATTTTCTTTTTCAACTAGATTTTCCACTATATATTACCTCTATTTAATTCTTTTATAACAATATTTGCTATTTTGTCACAAGTATCTTTTGCTATGTATTTTTCTTGGTTTTCTACTAATTTATTTTGTAATTTTGAATTTGCTAATAATTCTTTTGTGCTATTAACTACTTGTTCAATATTTTCACATTTTATAGACATGTTTCTTTCAAAAAAGAAATTTGCATTATAGTTTTCACATCCTGGAATTGGCATTATATGAACAAGTGGTCTTCTCATATTTGCAATTTCTGTAGTTGTTAATCCTCCTGGCTTAGTAAGTATAATTTTAGAAATTGCCATATATTTGCCTAATTCATTACAATATGGAAGAGCTATAACTCTTTCATTATTTTTATACTCAGTATTAAGAAAACTAGCTAATTCATTGTTTGTACCACAAGAAATAATAAATGTTACATCTTTAATATTTTCTAATAATTTCTTTGTTATTTCCTTTACGTTTCCAAATCCCATACTTCCATTTAATATTAAAACATAATCCTTATTAATATCTAAATTTAGCTGTTTTTTTGTTTCTTGTATATTATAATCTTTTCTATATTGCTTCATTACAGGTATTCCTAATGGCAATAATTTTTGTTTTTCCATACCTTTTCCTATGAAGTCTGATTCTAGGTCTTTACTTGGAATAATAAAATAATCTGGATTTGTTTCTTCCCAAAAAGGTATACTTACATAGTCTGTTGCAATTTGCATGAAACGAATATTATGTTTTTTCTTAATTGCTGTTAATGCTTGTGCTGCAAATAGGTGCGTAGTTACTACGAAGTTATAATTATTATCTTTTATATATTTATAAAGCTTTTCCTTATTTAAACTGTTAAGGAAATATACAGGAGATTTTAGTTTAGTTTTTTCATAAATCTTTCCTAAGTTATATATTTTCTTAAAAGCTTTTCCATTTTTATTTGTAGATTTTATATACAAATTATTAATTTCATCTTTTATTTTTGGATTAATTATTTCTAAGTATTCTTTAAAGTCTGCTTGAATGTTTTTTTCAATTAATTCTTCTTGTATTGCTTTTGCTGCTGCGTTATGCCCTCCACCTGTTCCACATGATAATATTAAAACTTTGCTATATTTATTACTACTCATTTCTTCCTCTTATATATATTTTATTTACATTTATAATAATAACATAAAAATAAGTGACTAGCAATATAGTCACTTATAATTTACTTACCTATTTTATTCATAGCATTTTTTATTTTTATTGTAATAATTCATTTACATTTTTTATAAAAATTGCACTTTCTATTAAATCAATTACTGAATATACTAACATTATAATACCTACTGTTAAAACTAACGCTCCATTTTGGAATAGCATATATATACCACCAATTACCATAATAATAGATAATATTAATGATACACTCCACATATTTAATTGTGCGGTGCGTAATTTTAATGAGAATGATAATCTTACAAGTCCGCTATATATTATCCATAGTGATATCATAATTCTAAGCATAGACTCTATTAATCCACTACAAAATATAGTAACTAATCCAATAATAATTGCAATTATTCCATAAATTAAATCATAATTATAGAAATCATATTTTCCTTTTGATGCAAAGTAATCTATACTTTTAATAATTCCTATAATAATAAACATTCCTCCTAAAATGTAAGATATTATTTTAAGTGCTGCATCTGTTTTTACAATCATAAATATACCAATTATGGCAAATACTATTGATACTAATATATCTGACCAACCTGATTTTTTTAAAAAACTTTTCATTTTATTTTCCCCCTATATTATTATGTTTATTTTTTACTATGAATTTATCTAAGCAAGCTAAAATTGCTGGTAACAATGTTAAAATTAAAATTGTAGAACACAATGTACCTTCTGAAATTGTTTTACATATTTTTGCTGCAATAGCTGATGCGAAGTTTGCAATTATTAAAGTTACTATAATAAGTATTGAACTTGAAGTTAGTATAGTATTTATAGACTTATTGTACGAATCTATAATTGATTCTTTTATTCCTTTTGTTTTTCTATGTTCTAAATAGTATGATGTGTATAAAATTGCATAATCTATAGTTGCACCCATTAATATACTTTGAACAATTAATATTGCAATAAAATATACATTTTCTCCTATAATTGATAATATTCCCATTGTTAAATAAACTGCTGTTTGTATTATTAAAACTAATATTGCAGGTATAGCAATTGATTTAAATGTAACTGCTACAACAATAAATATTGCTATCATTGTTATTATTGTTATTGAGTTTAGTTCATTATCAAAAGTTTTACTAATTTCATATGCCATAGGTGAATCACCTATTACATAAAAGTTTTCTATGCTCTTTCCTAACATATCTTTTGCATTTTGTATAAACTCAAAAGTTTCTTCTGTTTCCTTAGCAAAGTTTGTATTTAAAACTACTCGTGAATATTTTTTACCTATTAATAATTCTTTTGCATCTTCTATGTCTGATTTTGCTTGTATTATATCACTTCTCATGTCATCTTCAATAAAGTCTGTAAATCTTTCGTCTTGTAAAATATTATTATTTAAGAAATTTACAAATTCCTCTACTGTCATTTTCCAGTCTTTATTGTATTCATTGCTACTTCCATAGTAAGTATAAAGCATTTTTACTGTATTTTCTTCTACAGTATTACTTAATTTACTAAGAATAGCAAATATTTCGTCTGCTGTGTATTTTGTATTATTTATTGCAGATTTCATAATACTATTTACTGTATTTAATTTAGATATTTTTTCATTATCAAAATTGCTTGAATATTCTTTATTTTTAGCTACATCATTAAGTAAAAAATTAACAAATTCTTTTAATGATACTTTTAAGTTTTTGTTTATATATTTAGAATTGTACAAGCCATAAAGTAATTGTGTGTTATTTTTATCTATTCCTAATAATGAAGATAATTCATTGCTATTATATTTCTTGCTATTAATAACTCCATTTATAACTGATTTTATTAAATTTAAATTGTTAAGATTAGCATTTGATATTTTGCCTGAAAGTGCATCATCGTTTTTATGTGAAAGTACAAAGTTTACAAATTCTTGTGGTGTAATACTTGTATTATTTTTACTTGAAATATATAAAGTATAGATATTTTTTGCACTATTACTATCAATTCCTATTATTTTAGAAAGCTCATTATATGTATAACTATTATTATTTTTTTCACTTTCCATAATAGTAGATAAAAATTGTAACTGGTTTAATGTAGCTTCATCTACAAAACTTTTTATAATTTCATTTCCTAATATTAAATTTACAAATTCATATGGACTAGCTGTATGTACACTATCTGTATTATTTCCTCCTTGGCTATATTTGAAAAATAAAACTTGATTAATTTTAGTTTCATCTACACCAAATAAGTTAGCTAGTTCTGTAGAATTCATTTGTTTATTAATTATATTTAAATTACTAAATGTTGCTAATATTTTTATGCTGTGAATTGTTTGCTCATCAAAGCTATTTGCATAATTACTATCATTTAATACATTATTTAATACAAAATTTGAAAATTCTGAAATTGTCATTTTAGTATCAATATCATTTACAAGAATATAATATTTGTACAGTTCATTCATTGTATCGCTATCAATTCCAAATAATTTTGACATTTCATCACTTGTTATTTTCTTTTGTAATGTTTGTTTATTTGTAAAAGCTGATAGTCTTTTTAAATTAGCTTTACTATTTGAATCAATTTTATTTGCATATTTTTTATTTGTTAAAACATCTTTATTCATAAAGTTAATAAAGTCATTTAAAGTAATCTGTGTATTATTATTTTTAGAAAGATAGTAAATAAAAATATCATCTATTTTGCTTTTATCTATTTCTAGTATTTCTGCTATTTCACTAGCTGTTTTCTTTTTATCCATTGCATTTACTGTAACAAAGTTTTTTAATCTAGTAATATCTTTTTTAGTGTTACTATCAATCTTTTTGTTTGCTTTTTCATTATTGTATGCTTCATTTTCAATAAAATCAATAAATTCATCAAATGTCATGCTATTTTGCTTATCTTGATTATAATAATCATAGTATACTATTTTTAATAAGTAATCTTCTGTATCAGTTTCCCTTCCTAGGTCTTTTAATCTATCGTTTAGTTTATCATAAGTTAAATCTTCATTAATTGTATTTCCATAAGCTAGTACTTCATCTATTTTATTTTCATTTTCAAAATCTTTTAAATATTGCGAAATTTTTTCTTCATCTTCATTTTTATATACTATAGCCATTTGATTGTTTTCGTTAAAAACATTAGCTATTTCGTCCGATTGAGTGTCTGTATAATCTATGCCTAAATTTCCTTTTAATATAAAACTTGCAATAAATATTATAAGAAATATTGGAACTGAAACAAATCTTATTTTGTAGCTAAAACTGCCTAATTTATTTAGTTTAATGCTTGGACTTTTCTTTTTAGTTTTTACTATCCATTTATCAAACATTAATATTAAAGATGGAAGTACAAAGAAAATGCAAATTAAGCTAAATAATACTCCTTTTGCTAAAACAAATCCTAAATCTTTTCCAATTTTAAAACTCATAAATACTAGTGCTAAAAGTCCAACTATTGTTGTAACAGAGCTACTTGATATTGCTTGCATAGCTTTGTGCAAAGCATTTTTCATTGCTTTTACTTTGTCTTTTTCTGCTTTCTTTTCTTGGTCATATCTATTCATTAGCATTATTGAATAGTCCATTGATAATGCCATTTGTAATATTGCAACTATTGATTCTGTAATATTAGATACATTTTGAAATATAATATTTGTTCCTTTATTTAAAACTACTGCCATTAATATTGATGTTAAAAATAAAAATGGCTCTACATAAGATTCGCACATTATAATTAAAATAACTAAAGCACTTACAACTGCAAGTACAACAATCCAAAATGGTAATACTGATTTATTTGTTTCAGATACATCTCCACTTGTATAAATAGTATAATCTTTATAATTTTCATTTATTTGATTGTATATATTAGTTGCTAATGTCGAATCTGATTTATCATCTACTGTAATAACATATAAAGTATAATTTTCTTTGTTATATTTTTCTGTATTTTCATAATCTACACTTTTTATTCCTTCTATGTTTTCTAAATCATTCTTTATATTTAGTTTTTCTTCATCTGCTAAATTTTCAAACATTAAATTTAAAGTGCTTGTTTCAACCTCTGAAAATTCGTTTTCCATAATGTTCATACCAATTCTTGTTTCTGATGTGTCTGGCAAATATTTAGAAATATCATGATTTATTTTAACTTTTGATGATAATATAGCAGAAATAATAGTTAAAATAATAAATAAAACTAATATAAAATGTCTTTTGTTTATAATGAAATCTGTAATTTTTTTCAAAGTAAGTCCTTCCTTTCATTTAGTATACATTGCGATTATTTGAATAGTAACATATTTATTAATTTATAATATCTTTTATTACTTCTCCTGCTATAATTAATCCTGCTACTGATGGAACAAAAGATATACTGCCTGGCACTTGTGTTTTTGCCTTGCCATTTCTCTTTGTTTCCATATTTTCTAATTTATAATCAGTTTCTAAATAATCAGCTTTTAAAGCTTCATTTAGCTTAATTGGCTCTTCTTCTGAATAAACTACTTTAAGCTTTTTAATTTTTCTTGCTCTTAATTCTTTTCTCATAACTTTAGCAAGTGGACACACATTAGTTTTATAAATATCTGTTACTTTGAATTTAGTTGGGTCTAATTTATTTCCTGTTCCCATGCATGATATTATTGGAATATTTAATTTGTTTGCTCTAACTACTAATTCAATTTTTGCTGTTACAGTATCTATTGCGTCCACTATATAATTAACTGTGTTATCTAAAATTTCCTTGCTATTTGGCATAAAAAACTCTTTATATACTTCTACATTTGCGTTTGGATTAATGTCTAATATTCTTTTTTTTGCTACATCTACTTTAAACATTCCTATTGTTTCGTGAGTGGCTATTAATTGTCTGTTTAAATTAGTTAAATTAACTTTATCATCATCTACTAATATAAAGCTTCCTACTCCTGCTCTTGCTAAGCCCTCAACAACAAAAGAGCCCACTCCTCCAATGCCAAATACTGCAACTTTAGAATTTTTTAGTTTTTCTATTTTTTCTTTTCCTATTAATAATTCTGTTCTTGAAAATTGATCTAACATTTTAATCTAATCTCCATCTTTTATTGTATAGTAAAAATCGAAGATTTTTGCTATACAACAAGGTTAAGTTTCTTTGGGCTGTGCGGTTTGCAAAGCAAACCTGTACATTTGGCGAAGCCACTTTCCTTACTTTAAAAATCCGTTAATTATAGCTTCTTCTGCTTCTTTTTCGTTTAATCCTAATGTCATTAATTTCATTAATTGGTCTCCTGCAATTTTTCCAATTGCGGCTTCATGAATTAAATTTGCATTAACATTATTGGCAATAATTTCTGGAATTGCAATTACTCTTCCATTATCTTTAATAATTGCATCACATTCAACATGTCCAAAGCACTCTGTATTTCCTATTACTTTTGATTCAAATTGTTGAACTGAATTTTCTGTTGCTACTGATCTAGAAGTTACTTTTGTACTAGCATTTTTTCCATTTAATTCTACATTGAATATTGTTTTTGCACTTTGCATACCATGTGTCATAATTTTTTCTGTAACAACAAAATTAGTATTATCTTCTAATACACCCTTTGTTTCTCTAATTGTAGAATCTACACCTTTTATTTGTGTTGATTCCATTTCTAATGTTGAACCTTGTTTTAAATGTACTTCTGTTACTGGATTTAAAATTCTTTTGCCTGTACCTGTTCCCTCGCCATAATGTTTTTCTATATATTTTACCTTTGCACCTTCTTCTAAAAAGAAACGATGTATGCCATCATGCTGTGAATCTTTATGATGATCATTATGAATTCCGCAACCTGCTATAATAACAACATTTGCATTTTTTCCAATATAAAAATCATTATAAACAACATCATTTAAGCCACTTTCTGTAATAATTACTGGAATATGTACAATTTCAAATTTTGTATTTTCTTTAACATATATATCTATTCCTGATACATCTTTTTTCGTTACAATATTTATATTTTCTGTTACTTTTCTTTCAATTCCTTTTCCATTTTTACGAATATTGTAAGCACCTTCAAAGTTTTCACCTTCTAAATCGGTAATTTCATGTAATAAATCAGAATCTATTTTATCCATTAATTTTACCTCCTTCTAACTTACAACATACTGGTCTTTCTAAAACCTTTTCTAATAATTGCTCTTTGTTTCCTTTTGTTTCTACTTTTCCATCTTTCATTAAAATAATTTCATCTGCTATATTTAAAATGCGTTCTTGATGAGAAATAATAAGAGTAGTGCCTTTTACAATTTTTCTCATATCTTCAAATATTTTAATTAAGCTTTGGAAACTCCATAAGTCAATTCCAGCTTCTGGTTCGTCAAAAATAGCAAGCTTTGAATTGCGTACAGCAACTGTTGCAATTTCAATTCTTTTTAGTTCTCCACCTGATAATGAGTTATTTACTTCTCTATCTACATATTCTTTTGCACATAGCCCTACTTTTGATAATATATTACAAGCCTCATTTTTGTTTATTGGTTTTCCTGAAGATAGTTTTAATAAATCGTATACTGTAATTCCTTTGAATTTTACAGGTTGTTGAAATGCAAAGCCAATGCCTAACTTTGCTCTTTCGTCTACAGATAAATTGGTAATATCTTTACCTTCTAATAAGACTTTTCCTGAATCTGGCTTTTGAATTCCCATAATTATTTTGACTAAAGTTGATTTTCCTGAACCATTTGGTCCAGTAATAACAACAAACTTATCTGTATCAATATTTAAATTAATATGGTCTAATATTTTTTTATTATCTCTTGAAAAACAAATATCTTTTATTTCTAACATAATTTTCCTTTCTTGTATTGCTATTTTAAAATATAAGCTTTTTTTGTTTCTTTAATCTAAAAATGCTATTTATTACTGCAAATCATAATATATTTTAATACCTTTAATTGAAAGTGTCAATATTATTATTATTTCATTTCAAACCTATATAAGCAAATAAAACAAATGAGAGCTCAATATGAACTCTCATTTTAATTACTCTATTTCAGGTTCTTCATGTGTTATTTTTCCATCTTTATTAATATTAAACTTTATACTTATTAATAAAGAGTCTCCTGTATTATAAACAAATTTATATTCACCGTTCTTCCAAATTTCCATATGATAACTCCCAATTTAATTTATAGCCAATTGCTTTATAATTATCATCTTCTGTCATGTTTGGTAAATTATATACTAATGGCTCTATGTCCATAGCAAATATAGGTAACTTTTCCCATATATATTCACTTCCAGTTCCGTGTAAATCCAGCTGTAGAATTTTCTGTATCTTTTCCTATTTTTTCTCCTTCGCCTGTGTAATTTTCATTTTTTACCTTTTTATATATAGTGTAGTCATTAGAATAATTATATGGAGTTTCATTAGTATCTACTATAGTAATAGCTATACTATTTTTAGTAAGCTCATTTAGTGTAACTTTGACATTTTCTTTTGAGCTATAACAATATTTTAATATATTTTCAGGTATTTCTATATCGCTTTTCTCTTTAATAATTTCTATTTTTCCAATATTAGCAAAAGAAGATGGATAAGTTGTTAAAATCATTCCATCATAATATACTAAAATTTCTTGGTCTTTTTTAAATTCAATATTTTCTGCATTTCTTAGCCCAATACTATACAAATTATTTGTATTATCCGCTTCTATAGCCAATAAATTATTAGAGTTTACTTTTACTACTACTAATTTTACAGTTTCCTTCATACTATCTATTTCAGTATCAAAATCATTGTATTCCATAAACCATGTGCCAATTTTCATTTCATTAAAGCCAGATACTGTATTAAAGTCTATAACTTTATAGCCTAATCCTAAATATATTTTTGTTCCGCCATCATTTAATTCACCTTTTAATATACAAAATATTGGTTTTTTATTTTGCTTTACTCTACTATAATCTGCCATAAAAAATATAAAACATAAAATAATTATACCACCTATAATAATAAATAAAGTTTTTAAATTTTTCTTCATAAGTTATTCCCCTTTCTATTATTTAGATGTTTTTTTGTATTAATTTGGTTGGTTCTTTAATGACAATTATTCTAAGCATTTCACTTCTAATTCACTAAAATTGCATAAATTTTGCTATATATATAATTGTTCTATTTATATCGTTTTGTATATTTTTTAATATTTTATAAAAAAACACTTTTATTATTTTATTCTTTTTTATATAAAAATTTATTTTTCTAAGATAATTATTTTGAGAATAATGATCTTTTATTGTCTTTAATATTATTGTTTTTATTTTTTTCATGTCGCTATTGTTTAAATGATTAATATTTTTAATTTTTTACACATTTTATTAAAAGAAAACTCAGTTTTTTTTATATTCTCATCCATAATATACTTTAATACTGAAAGTATTTCTATCCTATCAGTCTCTATAATAATTTTGACATTTTCCAATAATATATTGTTAAATAATTCCCTACTAATATAAATATTATTTACTGTAAAAAAGTCATAATATATATAGTCAACTAATTTCATTTAATTTTTTACATAAAAAATAATATAATCGATAAGTCTTGTTTTTTTGATTTATTTCATCGATTATTTTTTTATTAAACTTTGTATTTTCAAAATCTAGTACAAATTCTAAAATACTTCCTATTTCATCTTTTTCTGATATAACAAGTATTTTTCCAGTAATTTTAGTCATAATTTATTTCTATCTAGAAATACTTTGTACCTTTTTCATACACTTGCTACAGATATATTGATTTTTAAACTCAATTAAGTTTTTAGAACAACCACAAAATATACAGCTTTGCTCATATTTTCTTAATATAATTGAACTGCCTTCTATGTATATTGCCAATGGTTCTTTTTCTTCTAGTTTCAAATTTTCTCTAATTTCTCTTGGTATTACTACCCTGCCTAATTCATCAAGTTTGCGTGTTATTCCTGTATTTTTCATTTTTCTCCTCCTTTATATAAATTTTAAAAAATTTGCTTTAGGTAGGTATAACCTACCAAGAAATGAACAACAATATTATAAAATAAATAAAAATTTAATTTTGTGAAAGGACTTTCTTACAACCATGAAATTTAAAAGAATAAATGGCAAGTCGAATGTAATTGGAAAAAATATTAAAAAATACAGAAATCTTCGTCATTATTCTCAAAGAGAATTATCAGACAAGTTAGCTTTATTAGGTATAGATGTATACCATTCTGATATTTCTTTGATAGAAAATCAAAAACTTTTCCTTAGAGATTTTGAAATTATAGCTTTCTGCAAAGTTTTAGGAATTACTCTTGAACAAATCTTTGATGGTACAGACAATTTATTCGACTAATTTCATTATCTATTATTCCATTTAGAATTTTTTATACTTCTTTTCCATATATTAGCATTTATTTTTACAATTTTCAATAGTTTTTAAATTTCTGTTGCATGTAGTCCCCTCTTTTTCAATTTTAATTTGCTATATTATAATTAATTAATAATGTATAGAGGTATAAAATGTATTTATTTGATGCTATAAGAATAAAGTTAAAGAGTTTAATAAAAGAAAATAATACAAACGGAAATCAATTAGCCTTTTGCTGGTTTTGATAGCTCAAATATAAATAGATTTTTGAGAAAGCAAAATAAATCTATAAAAATTGAGTCTATAAGTTTAATTTGTCAAGCTTTAAATATAAGCTTAAAAGACTTTTTGATGATGTAGAAGTTAATGGTTGAAAATTTTAGTAAAAAGCACTAGCAGCTTTGCTAATGCTTTTTATATTTTAATTATTTTGAATAAATTGTTCTTTTTATATCTTTATCTGTTATTGTTTTCTCTTCCATTTTTATTCCATATATATTTTAGATATTAAAAATCGTGAACTAGAAAAAATTTTTTCAAATTCACGATTTTTTAAAAGTTTTTCTTTGAATTATCTTTTTAGCAATTTTCCATATTCAAACATTTCTTTATAAATAAAAAATTAAGGAGAGTGTCAAGTAACTTTTAGTAAACCTACCCGACCCCGCATCTTAAACTCTTTTATATATTTTTTAATAAATATCAAACTCCCATATTTTCAGTTACAAGGTCTATTATGTGGTCCGTTATTCTTGTAACTATAGCTTTTGTTCCGAACCATTCATGATATCCCTTATTTATACCGGTCCGCAAAACCAGGAGCTCCGCTATGAACAGTAGGTCCTCCGCTCATACCTTCAGTTATAGGATACGACATATCTAAATAGCCTGCATGTACTGATGAAACTTTTCCTTTTGAATAATACTGATATTTTCCCCCATCTACATTTTTATTCATTAAGGTTACTTAAATATATTTTTTAAATTCTTATTTGTAGTAATTATCATATTTTCAAACATATAATTATAAAATAACAAGTTTACTTAACAAATGGAAAATTCAATATAATCATGTTCGTCTAAATTACTGAAACTATCAAATACTAATCTATACTCTCCATTCTTTAATATTCCATAAGATTTACCCCAATCTAATTTCATTTCTATACTTTCATTTGGCATAATATAAGTAGATTCTATTTCTTCATTATTAGCATCATTAGATTCAATTTTTATCCATTCGTTATTTATTTTCTGTTCAAGTGAGAACCACGCTATATAATCAAATTTCACATTAGTTCTATTAGTTATAATAACAGTAACTCCAGAATTTGTAATTGTATCTTCTTTAAGTGTTCTAGTTACTTGTCCAAACTTTCCTCCTTCTGCCGTTTTGGTATGTGAAAACAAATTTGAATTGCTAACAGTAGTTTTCTGATCTTCATTACTAATATTAAAATATTCTTCTGCACTTTTATTAAATGTTTCATTATTACTTATTATAAAATATATGCAAATTCCAATAATTATTGAAATAATACATAATAGTAATAATAGATTTTTTTTCATAATTTCCTCCCACATATTTTTTATTTAATAGAAAATTCCATATAATAATAAGCAGCTTTCCCGCTAAAATCTTCTAATACTAATCTATATTCTCCGTTTTTTAAAACTCCATATATATCAGTCCAATCTAATTTTAATTCTACACATCTATTAGGCATAATACATGTGTAAATAGCATTAATTACTACGTCTTTTTTGAACTTTAATAACTTCCAATTATTATTCACTTTTTTCTCGATTACAAACCAATGCGAATAAGGATAACATAAATTTGTTCTATTAATCAAAAGAATAGTAGCTCCATTTTGTGTAATGTTTCCATCTTTAAATATTCTATTTATTTCACCTAAATTACCTTTTAAAATTTTTTCTTGTTCTTCTTGAGTTATTTCTTGCTTTTCTAAATTATTAGTATAGTTTTGCATAATTTCAATTTCTAAATTATTTTCTCGTCTAAACATAAATAACAATAAAAAGGCAATTGTTATTAGAATAATACCTATAAACATTATTATATGTCTTTTTTTCATAATCCACCTCCAAACAACTATTCTATCTGTAAATTAGTATATTATTATAAGTTTTTTATACATTAATGTTCATTGATAGAACGTATATATATAAGTCTTTATTTTTATCTAGTTTATTTAATTTTAGTATAGAGTAATTATTATAATATTTACTGCTCATTTATACGAATAAATATTATAGTTTTATCCTCATATAAAGTTATTATATATTATCATATATTTTTTTAGAAGTAAAGGTTTTTGTCTTTAATGATATTTATATAGTTACTTGATAATACTTTTAGATAAAAAATAACGGGCTTTCCTTGAAACAGGAAGGCTCGCTAAATTTAAAAT
>CANQTQ010000017.1 GCA_947626765.1 uncultured Clostridia bacterium | reverse complement strand
AGAGAAATAAATAATAATAATTGGGAAGATGAAAAAACAAAAAGAGAAAGCGAATTAGCAAAAAAAGAGGCAGATGCCCAAGAAATTTTAAATGAAGCAGAAGAAAAACAAGAATATATTAAAGAACTAGAAGAAAAGGTACGTGAAATTCCTGCAATTTTAGAGAAAGAATACGCTAGAGGAAGAAAAGAAGCAAGTAGTGAAATTGAAAGAGAGAATAAATATGCTACAGAATTATTAAAAAAAGATTTCCAGAATACAATAGATAGACAAAATGATAAAATAGAAAGCTTGCAAGAAGAAGTAAAAAAATGTAATATAGAAAAAGAAGCTTTGCAAAACAAATTAGATCAAGCTTATGTTCAAATAAAAGAGATGGCAACAAAAACGGTTGAATCTACAGGAGGACTAAAAATTATAGGAAATAATAGTAATGCAGATATGAAAAATGTGTAAGTAAACATCATTTCTATGCCTATATTTCAAATTGGAGAACTTGTCAATCATTTAACAAACGACTATATTGAAGCAACACAAAATGATATAAATTAGAATGAAATAAGAGGCATGAGAAATCGCTTTGCTCATGGATATTATGATATGGATTATAGTATTATTTTCGATACAGCAATAAACGATATACCTGTAATACCTGATATTGTCTTATTTTGTTTTGATGATAAATAGGTGGTAAAAATGAATAAAAACAAGAAGATAATTATTGAAATTTTAATTGCAGTATTGGTAGTTATTAGTGTAGTTGTTGTATATAAAGTAATTGAAAAAAGTGTTAAAAATAGAGCAGACTTTAATTTTACAGTTGAAAATATTGATTCAAATCCTGTTAATACTGTAAGTCATTAAACACAAATTACAATTTATATAAATAATCAACCAAAACTATAGGGTGACTTAAAATCACCCTACTTTTTTATTGTCATCCCACTAAAAGTTACACTTTTAGGCAGTTTTAGGAAAGTGAGTGCACTCTCTCTTCCTGCAATTTTTTAAATTTTAAAAAAATTTAAAAATTTTTCGAAAAATTACCCATTTGCAAAAATAATTGTGTTCTTAATATATAGAAAAGCATAATATCTATAAAGAGATATTATAAGGGAGTTTAATTAATGAAAATTACCTTTTTAAGAACCAAAAAAGTAAATTATATGCAAATTTATTTGAAAGAGGAAGAATTAGAAAAAGATAATACAAAAGAAATTATAGAAGAATATAAAAAGAAAAAATACAACATAGCAATTTTCATAGCAGGCAAAGAGAATTATCCCGAAATTCTTGAAAAAATAATTACAAAACAACTGGAAGAAAAAAGAATAGTATGTTAACATCAAGCTTAAGCAATATCAGGCATGAAGGGAATAATAAGATGAGAGTTGTAGGGTATTGTAGGTTAAGTCGAGATGAAGATAAAGAAAATTACTCGAGTATAGAAGAACAAAAAAGAATTATAAAAGATTATGCTTCTACTCGTAATTGGATCATAACAGATGACGACTTCTACATAGACGATAATGTTTCGGGATATACCTTTAACAGACCTGATTTTTCAAGAATGATTGAGAAGGTAAAAGGAGGTAAAATAGATGTAGTTATAGCAAAAGATTTATCAAGAATAGGCAGAAATAATGGAAAAGTGTTAGTTTTAATAGACGAATTTAAAAATATGCAAAAAAATTTAATATTAGTTTCAGAAATGGGTGGAACTTATGATGTTTTAAATGATAGAGATGATACTATTGGAATTACAACATGGTTTAACGAAAGGTATGTAAAAGATTGTTCAAGAAAAACAAGAGATCATATGTATTCTAAACAAAAATCTGGAAGACTAATCATGGGAAATTATTATGGATATATAAAAGATAAAGATGATATAACAAAATTATATGTTGATGAAGATATAAGACCTGTTATAGAACTTATATTTAAATTATATATAGAAGAAGGTTTAGGAAGAAAAAAGATTTGTGACATTTTAAATAGCCAATATAACTATCCCACACCATCTGAATATTATCAAATAAAGCATTTAGAAAGAGGAAGAATATATAAGCATCCAGTACAAAAATTATGGTCTACATACATGATTAGTAATATATTAAATAATGATGTATATTGTGGAAACTTAAGAACTCACAAGAAAAAAACAGTTTCAATTAGAGGAAGAGCAGTAAAACTTCCAGAGGAAGAACATTTTGTGTTTGAAAATCATCATGAGGCAATTATATCAAAAGAAACTTTTAAGTTAGCACAAGAGATAAAAATGAGAAAGGCTACTACTAAATCTACTGCAGGTAGAAGAAAAAGAAATTATATCTTTTCAGGATTTTGCAAATGTGGTGATTGTGGTTTTGGAGCATCTGGTATAACAATAACAAGGAAAAATTCTCAAAAAGGATATGAGTGTTCTGGGTATAGAACTTATGGAAAAGCTAGGTGCAAATGTCATGAAATAAAAGAAATAGATATACTTATTCATTTAAAAGAATTTCTAAAGTTTACAAAAGAGCAGTATATGGAAGAAATTAGGAAAATAGAAATTGCAAATAAAACTACAAATCCAATAAATCAAAAAGAAAAGCTTAAATTAGAAATTGAAAACTTAAATAACGAATATAAAGTATTGATAAATCAAAAAATAAAAGATTTAAGTGTTAGCACAAATGATTATCAAAAAAGTATAATTGAAAATACATATAAAGAATTAGAAAAATGCAAAACAGATAGAATAGAGAAGCTTCAAAAAATGTTAGGACAAGAAATAGAAGATTCTGAAAAGGAAAAGGTAAAAAAAATAAAAACAGCTATAGAGTATTTTGATGAAATAATTTTATCAGATGAGCCTAATAGATATATTTTAGAGTGTTTAATTGATAAAATATGGATTTATCATGACAAAAGCATAAAATTTGAATTAAAACCAGACATAGCAAAGTTACTTGAATAAAATTTATATAAGTAACATCAAAATAACTTGTAGAAGAGTATTTAAATCAAAACTAAAATAAAAAAATCCCCAAATTTTAAAACTTTACCCCCGTGTGTACAACGGAAATAATAGCTCTTTCAAAAGCAAACCCATATTTTGAAAGATTAAATACAAGTTTAATAGGTCTAAGCGTAGATAGCAATGCCTCACATTTAGCATGGGTATATGATATTTATTTAAAAACAGGAATAAAAGTACCATTTCCAATCATAGCAGATAGAAACGGTACAATTGCTAGAAAATATGGAATGATTTCAAATGACATTAGCACTACAGAAACCGTAAGGAATGTATTTATTATAGATGATAAGGGAATAGTAAGGTTAATTTTAGTATATCCAATGAATGTAGGAAGAAGTATACCAGAAATCTTAAGAGCACTAACTGCACTTCAAATAGCAGATGAAAATAAAGCATCTATGCCTGCAAACTGGGTACCATGTGAACCAGTAATTATTCCACCACCACAAACTTTTGCTGAATTAGAAGCAAGAAATGCTCAAATTGAAAAAGATAAAAATGGAATGAGCTGGTATTTAAGCTTTAAAAATCCAAAAAACTGTAAAATAATAGAAAACAATGAAAGCAAAAAAATAGAATAAATAAATAGAATAAGTTGATATTAATATCAGTAATATCAGCTTATTTTTTATTTGACAAAGCAAATCCTAAATGATAACATATAAACATCTTAAAAATAGGGGGATAAAATGAAAAAAGAAAAAGTAAAAATAATTGTATTAATTAGTTTATTTCTAATAATATTAGTAGTAGGTGGAATATTATTAAAAGAAAATTTTATTTATATGATTAAATATTGGGGTGCACTATTAATAGTAGGAATTATATCTTTTCCTATGACATCATTAATATTTAACAAATTTGATGATAAAGGTTGGGCATTTTCAAAAGTTTTAGGACTAGCAATTCCAGCAGTAATATTATGGAATTTATCATATTTAAAAATACTTAAATTTACACAAATAAATTGCTATATAATTATTGGAATAATAGCAATAATTAATTTAATAATATTAATAGCCAAAAAAGATAAATTTAAAAGTATAAAACAAAACTTAGTAAATATAGCTACAGTAGAAATACTTTTTTTACTTGCATTTACAATATGGACATATATAAGAAGTTTTGTGCCATTTATAAATAGTGCAACAGAACATTTTATGAATTATGGAATTATAAATAAATTAATGAATGCTGAATATTTACCAATAGAAGATATATGGCTCTCAGGTAATTCAATTAATTATTATTATTTTGGGCAGTATATATCAGCATTTTTAAGTAAAATTTCAACGGTAGGAGTACAAGAAACGTATAACTTAATGCTTGCATTGCTAGCAGCATTCATATTTGTATTACCATATTCAATAGGAAAAACATTAGGAAATACTTTTTTAAACTATAATGAAAATAAAGAAAAAGTTCCAAAATTTATACCAACTATAATAGCATTAATAACAGCATTATCTATTTCACTTGGTGGAACAACATATTATATAATGCATAGACTAATATTAAATGATGATACATATTTTTATGCAGATGTATATGATTATATTGGAACCAATCCAGAAACACAAGATAAAGGAATTATTGCATTTCCAGCATATATGAATGTAGAAGGAGATTTACATGCACACCATTTAGATACAATGTTTGCATTTACAATGCTTGCATTATTACTTCAGTATATGCTTTCTAATAATGATGAAGGTAAAGTAAAGAAGTATTTAAACTTAAACATAATAATAATAGGAATCTTACTAGGCATTCAAACAATGACTAATTATTGGGACTTACCAATTTATTTAGTAATTGCAACTATAGTTATAACTGTAAAAAACTTTATAAAATATAAAAAGCCAAAAGAAAAAATATTAGTAACACTATTACATCTAATAGAAATAATTTTATTACAAACAATTGTAACATTTTTATTTTCAAGAAAGCTATATATTAGTGCTACACAAGTACATTTTACTAATATAATGTCTCCATTAAATAAATTAGCTGTCTTATGGTTAGTACCATTTATTTGTATCTTTATTGAGATTTTTGCACAATTATTTAATTTCTTTAAAGAAAAAAAAGGCAGCATATTTCAATATATTAGTAAAATGAATTTATCAGATGTATACATAATAATTTTAGGTTTATGTGCAATAGGACTAGTAATTTTGCCAGAAATAATATATTTAAAAGACATATATTCCGACGAATATAAAAGGGCAAATACAATGTTTAAACTGGTATTTAATGCAGTTACACTTTTTAACATTTGCATGAGTTATATATTAATTAAGTATTCTTGCAAAAAAATGCCGAAATTTAATAAAATATGCATATTGGTTCTACTAACAATATTTTTAACTACATTTGGTTATGGCGTAAATGCTATAAATTATGCTACAGAAAATTTTTCAGCTGAAAATTATGACTTAAAAAGTAATGCAGAAGGCTATATAAAAGAAAATTTGCCAGATGATTATGAAGCTATTCAATGGATAAAACAAAATATAGATAGAAATTCTGTTATATTAGAAACCCCAGGTGATAGTTATACAACAGATTCTAGAATTTCTGTATTTACTGCAAATCCTACTGTATTAGGATGGTATGCACATGAGTGGATATGGAGAGCTAAATTAGATTATAGTGTACCAGATGATGTAGATGAAAGATGGAACGTAATTTATAAATTATATCAATCAAATGATAAAGAAAAGATACAATATTTTATTAATAAATATAATATTTCATACATTTATATTGGAAACATAGAATTTAAGGAATTTAAACAAATGGAATTAGATACATTATTAAGTTTAGGAGAAGTTGTATATAAGAAAACAGAAAATTATGAGCTAAATCCAGTATATATTGTAAAAGTAAAATAATTTTTTATAAAATAAAAATAATAAAATTTCAAAAAATAGCCATAATAATATTGAAAAATATTAAAAGGAGGCTATTTTTTATGGATAATAATCAAAAAATTAACTGTACAGTAACAAGTTGCAAGCATAATAATAAACAATATCAGGAGTGCAAATTAGAGCAAATAATAGTAACACCAATTATAGGTTGTGAAACAAAACAACCAGATGAATCTATGTGTAGTAGTTATAAGTTCGAATCAGAAAATAGAGAGTAGAGGGAATTATTTACTTAAAGCTATATTAAAATAAAATGACGAAAAAAGTTGAAAAATGTAAAAAGATGATATATATTAATACTACAAGCAAAATCCAAATTGGAATACATTTTAAGGAGGTAATTTTAAATGAAAATTCAATTACCTGAGGCATTTGAATATCACGATGAACATGGAAATTTTGCATATGTACGGGACGGAATTTTATATATGAGTCCATATATGGATTTCGAAAAACTTATGTATGCAATAACCTATTTACTGAAAGGAGAAAAGGTATGCTGTTATTGTCATAGACCATTAAGCTCTTCCAATTGCACACTCGACCATGCATTTCCTAGAGGACTTGGGGGAATATCAATTCCAGAAAACTTAAAACCATGTTGCAAAAAATGCAATAATGAGAAAGGAGATTTAACTCTTAAGCAGTATAAAGAAATATCAAAAATCGGCAGCAAACAAAGAAGAGCTGCAGCAATAAAAAATGCAAGAGAGTCAAACTTCAACTTAATAAGAAAAAAGGGAATTCTTATTCCTGAAAAATGGTACAAACTAAGAAGAGGATATTCTGTTATAGGCATTATTGCTTCAGACCGGCCATCAAAATCTTCATATACGTATAAAAAAATAGCACAGAAATATGAAGAATACAAAAGAATTTGTAGACCTGTTGTAATATCTTCAAACAGATTTGTATTAGACGGTTTTATGGTTCTATTTATGGCAAAAAATCTCGAATTAGATATCGATATTCCTTTTATTACATTAGAGAATGTTACTGTTGTGATGTAATGTTAAGAAGACCTCAATGTTATTGGGGTCTTTTTTTAGTAATTTACTATAAATCTTAATTTTATTTTTTAAATAATTATAATATTGACTTTTATTTTATTTAGAAATAAAATTATAGCATATAAAAAGGAGGAATAAATTATGCCATTAGTAACAACAAAAGATATGTTTGAAAAATCAATGAAGGAACATTTTGCTATTCGGAGCATTTAATGTTAATAATATGGAAATTATACAAGCAATTGTAGATGCTGCAAATGAAGAAAACTCACCTGTTATATTACAAGCATCTTCTAGTGCTATTAAATACGCAAGAATAGGTTATTTAAGGAAAATGATAGAAGCAGCTTTAGAGGAATATGATATTCCAATTGCACTTCATTTAGACCATGGTCCAGATTTTGAAACTTGTAAAATGTGTATAGATAATGGATTTTCATCTGTAATGATAGATGGATCTAAATATAGTTTTGAAGAAAACATAGATTTAACAAAAAAAGTAGTAGAATATGCTCACAGTAGAGGAGTAGTAGTAGAGGCAGAACTTGGAAAGCTTGCAGGAATTGAAGATGATGTTAATGTGTCAGATTCAGATGCAATGTATACAAATCCAGATGAAGCTAAAGAATTTGTAAATAGAACAGGCTGTGACTCTTTGGCAATTGCTATTGGAACAAGCCATGGAGCATATAAATTTAAAGGTGAAGCAAAATTAAGATTTGATATTCTAGAAAAAGTAAAAGAAAAACTTCCTAATACACCTATTGTACTACATGGAGCTTCAACAGTAATTCCAGAATTAGTAGAAATATGTAATAAATACGGAGGAAATATACCAGGTGCTAAAGGTGTTCCAGATGAAATGCTTCATGAAGCAAGTTTAAGAGGAGTTTCAAAAATTAATGTAGACACAGATTTACGCTTAGCAATGACAGCTGCAATTAGAAAAGTATTTGCAGAAGAGCCAGAAGCATTTGATCCAAGAAAATATATGACTCCTGCAAGAGAATTAATTAAACAAACTGTTAAACATAAAATTAAAGATGTATTTGGTTCTAGCAATAAAGCGTAAAATGTTGTAAATGTTATTATATAATAATTATAATTAAATTGAATTGAAGCTTAAATAGTACTATTTTTCGCAGTTTTGAGAGGTCCGTTCTGAATTTGCTTCTTTGAGCTTGCTCCTGCAACGGGCATTTGAAAAACAAGAAAACTAGTACTATTTAAGCTATTTAACTATAAAACAATTAACTATCAACTTTTTAGAATAATTACTACGCTTTTTTAAATTCTCTTTCCAAAATCTTTTTGAATACGCATTTGCGCATCTTTTTTTGCAATATCTTCACGTTTATCATATAACTTTTTACCTTTGCCAATTCCTAATTCTAATTTAATAAAGTTTCCAGAAAAATATAAATTCATAGGAACTAAAGTATAGCCCTTTTGCTTTATTAAACCAATCAACTTATTAATTTCACTTTTATTTAATAAAAGTTTTCTATCACGTAAAGGATTTTTATTAAAAATATTTCCTTGTTCATAAGGACTAATATGCATACTATAAACATAGGCTTCGCCATTTTTAATATTAGCATAACTATCTTTTAAATTTACTTTACCGATTTCTAATTGACTTAATTTCAGTTCCAGATAGAACAATACCCGCTTCAATTGTATCTATAATAGTATAATTATGCTTTGCTACAGGATTTGTAGCTACTATTTTTTTTGACATATGTAAAAAGCTCCTTTTAAATAATTCATATATGTTAAAATATAATTATAAATATTATAACATGTGTGTCAAGAAAATATAACACACATGTTATTTTAAAATTTATTCACGATCATCATCGTCATCATCATTATAATAAGTTGTTACATTAGTATTTTGTTTTGCATAAAACATAACTAATGCTACAATTATTATACCAACAATAGCTATAACTAACCATGTCCATACATTGTTTGAAACTCCTGTAAGTAATCCAGCACCATCTGCATCTGAACCTGTTCTAGTAGCTGTGTAATTGCCAGTACCAGTTGTTCCATCATCTTGATTCATTCCACTCATGCCATTTTGAGCATCACTAGTTAAATTTCTTGCACCATCTCCAACAGCATTTATACCGCTTCTAATACCATTTGCAGCATCTTTTCCAGCATCTTCTATTGCATTTTCAGCCCCACCAACAAAATTTCTAACACTATCTGCAGCATTACTCATACTATTATTAGCAGCAAATGAATAAGAAAAAGTTAAAAGTGAAATAATAGTTAATAAAATAGTACTAATTATTAATTTCTTTTTCATAATATTTTAACAACCTCCTTTTTAAAAAAATTGAGTCAGGAATTGCTCAATATTATTATTTAATTTTTAATACAAAATATTCTGATAAAAAGTGGAAAGACATAAAAAAAAGATGGCTTTATTTACCATCTTTTTAAAAAATTAACTTTTTAAGCGTATTATAATTGCAATAGCAAGTAAAATTATTACTATTCCAACTGTAATTAACAAAATATTAATTATATTAGTAATACTTAATCCTCCTTCAGATTCAGTAGATACTGTAGTTGGATTTAAAGTTTCTGCAAGAGAATCACTATCAGTAGGTAAGTCTTCTTGATCACTTGTATTTTCGTCTAACAAAGCATTTTCATCAGACTGATTATCTTCATTAATTTCACTATTTAAATTATTAGTATCGTCTAAAACATTTGCATCAGGTAAATCCATTTCAATATCAGTTGCATAAATATAAGGCATGCAAAGACTAACTAAAATAAAAAGAATAAATACAATTTTTAAAATTTTTTGAGCCATATATAAACCTCCTTAAACAACAAAATGTTGTTTTTTTCTATTTGTACTATATAATAATACACAATAAAAAGTAAAAAGTCCATACATTTAAAGCAATTTTTTAAAAAATAATTTATAAAAATATATAAATTCTATATAGTTTATGATAAAATTCATATACAAAAATACATTAGATATATACAAAATAATACAACAGTATTAGCTATTATAGCTAAAAGCAATTTATAAACTTAATTGGAAAATATAAGCTAGATAGAAATATGGTAAATGTAAATAAAATTAAAAACTATCTAAGCACAAAAAACTACGGAGGTTAAAATGAAAGCTTTAGTAACAGGCGCATCATCTGGAATTGGCAGAGATATGGCAAGAGAATTAGACAAAAAAGGTTATGATTTAGTTCTTGTATCAAGAGACAAAGAAAAATTAGAGGAAGTTAAAAACAGTTTAAAAGGTAAAAATATTCAAATAATTGTAATGGATTTAGCAAATTCAGAGAATTGTAAAAACTTATACGAAACTGTAAAGGATATAGATGTTCTAATAAACAATGCAGGTTTTGGAGTATTTGGCAATTTTACTCAAACAGATTTAGAAAAAGAATTAAACTTAATTAATACAAACATAACAGCAGTTCATATCTTAACTAAATTATATTTAAAAGATATGGTCAAGAAAAATAGTGGACATATTTTAAATGTTGCTTCAATTGCTGGATTTATGCCAGGTCCATTAATGGAAAGCTATTATGCATCTAAAGCTTATGTTGTAAGACTTTCGGAAGGAATAAGAGCAGAACTTCAAAAAGCCAAGTCAAAAGTAAAAATTAGTTTGCTTTGCCCAGGACCAGTTAATACTAACTTTAATAATGTTGCAGGTGTTAAGTTTAATTTGTACTCTTTAAGTAGTGAAAAAGTAGCTAAATATGCAATAGACAAAATGTTAAAAAATAAATTTATGATTGTTCCAGGAATTGGTATAAAAATATTAAGGGTATTATCTAAAATATCTCCTAATAATATAACTGCTAAAATGGTATATTTAATGCAGGAAAGAAAAAGATGAAAAAAAATAAAATTTTGTGATTAATTTGCTTAATTATAAAAATATAAGAAAGTGAAGAATATAATATGAAAAGAATTCTTTTTGTAGAAGACAATTTATCTATTATTGATGGTATTAAATATTTATTAGAAAAAGAAAATTTAGAAGTTTTTATTGCTACAACCATAAAACAAGCTATGCATATCTTAAATAATAATTCATGTGATTTAATTTTATTAGATGTTATTTTACCAGATGGCAATGGAATTGATTTTTATAGTAAGTTTAAACCAAACATTCCGGTTATTTTCCTTACTGCGAAAGACTCTGAAGAAGATGTTATAAAAGGACTAGAATTAGGAGCAGAAGACTACATTATTAAATCTTTTAGAACTAGAGAACTTATTTTTAGAATAAAAAAAATATTAAAAAGAAATGAAAACTCTTCGATAATTACTGTACAAAATTTGCAATTTAATGAAGAAAATAATATTGCATATAAAAATGGAAAAGAAATTTATTTAACATCACTTGAACATCGTTTATTATCAATTTTAATAGAAAGCAGAGGAAAAATAGTTTCAAGACAATATTTACTTAGTCAAATATGGGATAGCTCAAACAATTTCGTAAACGATAATACTCTAACTGTATATATTAAGAGAATAAGAGAAAAAATAGAAGATGATGCTAATAATCCTAAAATAATAAAAACAGTAAGAGGAGGTCGGCTATAAAATTGAAAAAAATTAATTTCAAAAGCAAAAAGATGAAAAATAATATTATTATAGCATCAGTAACTTTACTTACCATATCTATATTTACAATAATTATTTTTAACCTTATAACAGAAAGCTACATAAAAAATATATCTAATAAATATGAACTAAACTTGAATGAAACTATTGCAATATATGAAGTAGAAAAGAAAACAAATACATATATCTTAATAACTATAACTTTTTATATATTATTTGCATTTATTTGGATATTTTCAAGTTATAAAATAGAGAAAAATGAAGAAGAAAAATTAAAACAGATACTTAAAAATATTAAAAAAATAAAAAATCAAAATTATAAATTTATGATAGAAGAAATAGATAAAAGTTCATTTGGCATATTTCAAGAAGAAATTTATCAAACAGTAATTCAACTACAAGAGTATTCAAAAGAAATAGAAAATGAGCAAACAAAGTTGAATGAATATTTATCAGATATTTCACATCAGTTAAGAACTCCGCTACTTTCTGTTACAGTTCTAACAGATGCACTTTTAGAAGATGATATGCAACTTCCAGATAAGCAAAGGCAATTTGTTTATGACATATCACATCAATTAGATAAAATGAGGTGGCTTGTAGAAAGCTTATTAAAAATAGCACAAATAGAAAACAAAACAATATTACTAAAAAAAGAAAAAATATATGTTAAAGAATTATTTAATACCATTTCAAAAAATGTAGAAATACCTTTAGAAGTTAGAAATCAAAAAGTAGATATGAAATTAAAAGATGATACTATTTTACTTGGAGATTTTAAATGGAATGTAGAAGCACTTACCAACATTTTAAAAAATGCTAGTGAACATTCAAAAGATGGAGCTACAATTTTTATTAGTTGTAGCGAAAATCCGTTATACACAGAAATCGCAGTAAGAGATACTGGAACTGGAATAGATGAAAAAGATTTACCACATATTTTTGACAGATTTTATAAAGGTAAAAATTCATCAGAAAACAGTTTCGGCATAGGATTATCATTAGCAAAAGAGATTATAATGGCACAAGAAGGAGAAATAAAAGTTAAAAGCAAAGTAGGAGAAGGAACTACTTTTATAGTAAAATTTTTAAAATAGACTTTTGCAAAAAATAGTGCAAAAGTTTATTTTTTGTCACTTTATAGTCACTTTATTACTATAAAATTATATTAAAGATATAATGAAAGGAATGATAAACAATATGGAAATTTTAAAAGTAGAAAAATTAAGTAAAGTATATAATGAAGGAGAAAATAAAGTTATAGCATTAAACGATGTTTCTTTTGAAATACAAATGGGAGAGTTTGTATCAATTGTTGGTGCAAGTGGAAGTGGAAAGTCAACGCTTCTTCATTTAATGGGAGGAATAGACAAACCAACAAATGGAAAAATTTTTGTTGAAGATACAGACTTATCTAAATTGGATGAAAATAAATTAACTATATTTCGTAGAAGACAAATTGGCATTATTTATCAATTTTATAATTTAGTTCCTATTTTAACAGTAAAAGAAAATATAGAATTACCTATTCTATTAGATAATTGCAAAGTAGATAAAGAAAAGCTAAAAGAAATAGTAGAAATACTAAAACTAGAAGATAGAATAAATCATTTTCCAAGTCAGTTATCTGGAGGACAACAACAAAGAGTAGCAATTGCTAGAGCATTAATTACTTGCCCTTCAATTATTCTAGCAGATGAACCAACAGGAAACTTAGATTCTAAAAATTCAAATGAAGTTTTTTCTTATTTAAAGTATTGCAATAAAAAATATGCACAAACAATTATAATGGTAACTCATAATGAAGAATTAGCAAAACAAACAGATAGAGTAATTAAATTAGAAGATGGAAAAATAGTATTAGACCAAAAAATAATATAATATTGCTATAAAAGGAATTGTATTGAAAAAAGCAATCTTTTGAACTTATATGCGCCTCCAAAAAATAAGAAAGGAATGTTATAAATTATGGGAATAAATATAAAAATAGCTCAAAAGTATTTATTGCAAAATAAAAAAAGAACAATCACAAGTATAATAGGAATTATAATTGTTACTATTTTATTATGCTCTATTTTATTATTATTAAATGTTTATCAGGAATATATGGTAAAAGGTGAAAGAGGTCTTTCTAACTGGGAAGTTAGCTTCCAAGCTATTCCTTATGAAAAGGCTTGTGCACTAAAGGAACTTAGTGATATAAAAGAAGTTTCTATTGTCCAAAGAATAGGAATTTCTTCAGAAAACTATATTTTAGATCAAGCATTTGGAGAAGCACACATTTATTTAAGAGCTTATGATAAAATAGCAATGAATAATATGGAACTTAAGTTAACAGAAGGAAGGCTTCCAGAAAATGAAAATGAAATAGTTGTTAGTCAAACCTTTATGAATATAGGAGATTTTACCAATATAACAATTAATGGAATAACAAAAACATATAAAGTAGTAGGAAAAATAATGTCTCCATCTTTTGAAAAAACATCATTCAATAGTATTGAAATAACTGCTATTACATATTTAAGTGAAAATACTAAAGCTAATGAAAATGTGGATGCCAATATTATTTATAAGGATATTAATGATACTTATACAAAAACAGAAGAAATTGCAAATGTACTAAAATTATACACAAGCAATTCAAATAGTAATATAAAATATAATGAAGAATTATTGCATTATTCAAACGTTTGGAACATGAATTCTAAAGAAGATTTAAGCCTGATTAGAATTATTGCTTTTATTGTAATGGTAATAATTATTATAGCAATTACCTTTATTTATTCTATCTTTAACATATCAATAAAAGAAAGAAACAGAGAATTTGCTAATTTGAATTCTATTGGTAGCACAAAAAAACAAATAATTTACATTATATTATTGGAGGCAACAATACTGCTAGCCATTTCAATACCAATTGCTATAATACTTTCTATTCTATTAATGGCAGGGTTTGTTAATATAATAAATAGTCTATTGCCAGATATGGGCTATATACTAGGTTATAGCAATGTTAAAATAGAGTTTAGTATTCCATATATGAAATTGTTAGTTAGCATTTTGTTAATTATAATATCAACCTATTTAGCTGTTTTAAAACCAGCAATAATGGCAAGTAAAAATACTATTATAGAAAATATAAAAGGAAACAATAAATCTCTAAAAAAGAGTGTTTTAAAGAAAAAATATAAAAAAATAGAAAAACTATTAAGTTTTAGAAATAGAAATGCTAATAAAAGTAGATACATTAGTGTCATAGTAACTATTACTGTTAGTGTATTTCTATTCATATTTACGCAAGGCTTTATAAAAAATAAATTTCATAGCAAAATACCATCTGATTATAACTGTAGAATAATTGTAAAAGATGAATACTTAGAAAATGTAAAAAATGAATTAAAACCAATGGCAAAGAATAATGAAATAATAGCATTAATAGCTGGATATACTCCTTATACTACTCTTGAAGATGAAAAGATGAACGATTCATTAAAAAAGGCTATTACTGAATGCCCAGAAGCCTTTTTTAATCAAACTCATTTTGACGCAAATGAATTTAGGTGTGGTGTATATGCATTGGATAGCGAAAGTAGGCAACTATTATTAAAAGAATATGGAATAAATGAGTTAAAAGATGGAGAATGTATTCTAATAAATTATAATCCAGTAGAAATAAAAACACAAGAAGGCATTTATATGACTAATTACAAAGAAGGAGATGAAATAAAGTTATATGGGCAAGAAAAATCTACAATTGTAGGAGCTGGAAGTATAGAAGAATTAATAGAACAAGAAAAAAACGGTACTGGAACTACAATTCGGAGACAATCAAGCAAGTGTAAAATTGAAAATTGCTAAAGTATTAAATACACAAGTTAATAAAATGTTTTATCAGGTAGAACCACAATCTGAAATATACATTATTGTAAATTTAGAGACACTAAAAAATACTGAATATCAAATATCTATTGGACCAGATACTCCAATAGATGAGGTTAACTTTGCTCATGATTACACCCTATTAATGAATACAACTAGCGATAAAAAAACTATGGAAAATAAAATAGAACAAATTAAAGCAAAATATCAAATGGACAACTATGACTTAACTTTATACTATTCAGATAATACAAGTGAAGAAAATACAAAAATAATTACACAAACATTTCTATATAGCATTAATGCATTAATTGTATTTGTTATGATTAGTAATATTGTGAATGTGTTATCTAGTGATATGATAGCTAAAAGCAAAGAATTTGCAGTATTATCATCTATTGGAATGGAAAAAAAGCAATATAAAAAGATGTTACTATTAGAATATATGTCTTACTTAGGAATTGGCTTTATATTTGGAATGCTACCAGCAGTTTTTATAAATTATATTATTTATTTACTTGATAAAAGTTATTATATGTTTAAATTTCCTTATACGGCAATAGGAGTTACTATATTAGCCTTAATGAGTTTATTAATTATTATTATGGCATATATTAATAAAAAAATGAAGAAAAATAATATTATAGAAATTATAAAAAATGAAAGCATATAAAATCAATCCTCATTAAATAATTATTGAAAAGCACTTTTCAATATGTTATAATTCGTACATCATCAAGGTATTTTTATGTAGATGACACTTTTGCAATATTTTTAAGAGAAAAAGGAAAAACGATTCCATATTTTGCATGAAGAATTGAAGATATAACAAAATTTAATTAGTAATGAATTTTTTAAGTGATTAAAATAAAAGGAGAGTGTAATGAAATTTTTTTATAACAAATTGGTTAGAGATAAGATAATTGAAAATATTAAAAGAAAAGGTCATACATGTGAGTATAGAAAATTAAACGATGAAGAATATAGACAAGAACTTGACAAAAAACTATTAGAAGAGTCAAAAGAAGTAATTGAAGCTCATAGTGCAGAAGAATTAGGCGATTTAATGGAGGTTATAGAAACAATTATGAAAGAACACAACATATCTTTTGAAGAAGTAAAGCAAGCAATGCAAAAAAAGAGAAATTCAAATGGAGCCTTTAATGATAAAATATTTCTAATTTCAGTAGATGAAAAAGATAAATGAAATTATTTTGTTTGAAAATCAAGGTGTAAAATTAGAGGTAAATTTAGAAGATTAAATACTAAAAAGTTACGCAGTAAATCAAAAGAGATTAGAATATTAGGTATATTACGTTTTCAAAAAATACAAGGTAACAAAGAAACCTTGTATTTTTTATGAAAAAAGGATAAAATTAATTACATATAAGTAAAAATTAATTTATTTTTTAAAAACTATTGACAAATGATTTTTAACATAATACAATGCAAACAATAGTTCTTAAACAATTGATAAACATAAATTAAAAGTATTAATAAATGCACCAATGAGAATTATAATTTAATAAAAAGGATGTGTTTTTTATGGAAGAAAAGACAAATGAAATTATTTTGTTTGAGAATCAAGGTGTAAAATTAGAGGTGAGTCTGAAAGAAGACAATGTATGGATTACTGCAAATCAAATGTCAATACTTTTTGATAAGGATGAGACAACTATTAGAAAACATATTAACAATGTTTTTAAGGAGGGAGAACTAGATAAAAATAACAACACGCAAAAAATGCGCATTGATGGAGTAAAACAATTGGTACCATTTTATAATTTAGATGTCATTATATCAGTAGGATATAGAGTAAAATCAAAAAATGGTATTATTTTTAGGCAGTGGGCGAATAAAGTTTTAAAAGATTATATGATAAAAGGTTATGCAGTAAATCAAAAAAGACTTGAATATTTAGAAAAAACAATAAAACTAATTGACATAGCAAATAGAATGGATGAAAGATTAGAAGCAAGCGATGCAAAGGAAATTTTAAAAGTTATTGGTAATTATTCAAAAGCATTAGATTTGTTAGATGATTACGACCATAAAACTTTGAAAAAAATTAAAGGAACAACAGACAATAGAATAATCCAATATCAAGACTGTTTAGATATTATACATAAATTAAAATTTGGAGAAAAAAGCAATATATTTGGAATAGAAAGAGATAATGGCTTAGAGTCTATTATTAATAATATATATCAAAGCTTTGGTGGAAAAGAAATTTATAACAGCATTGAAGAAAAGGCATCAAATTTCTTATATTTAATTGTAAAAAATCATGTTTTTATTGATGGAAATAAAAGAATTGCAGCAACATTATTCATATACTTTTTAAATTATTATGATATTTTATATAAAAATGGAAAACAAGTAATTGACAATAATACTCTAGCAGCATTAACATTATTAATTGCAGAATCAAATCCAAAAGAAAAAGAAGTTATTATAGATTTAGTAACAAACTTTTTAAATGATTAAATAAAATATGTGCAAATTTCGAAATACTATAAATAATAAAAATAGAAAATGGGGCATTCAAGTAAAATAATTTCAGTAGATGTATATGGAGATAATGAAGAAATAATAGCTGATTTTTTAGATGAACTAAAGCCATTTATTAAATTAGTACAACCAAATGATAAGGACGAATTATTATATGGAATTTATGAAAGTTTTATAGAACAATTAAAAGCAATTTAGAGAATTTTTATAAAAACAAGGTATTCCTAAAAGCCTTGTTTTTTTGAGGTTAAAATGATATTATTATATAGTAAAAAATAGTATTTAATATTGTTTAATATAATTTAATAGTGCGATAGAAATTTGTGACCTAAATTCGTCCTGTGTAAAAAAAGTTACTATTAACCAACAAAAATAGTCCATTGGGGACGAATTTGAGGACGAATTATTGGCTGACAGTTGTCTTTTTATAATAGTAAAAAGGTCACAAGAAAGGAAAAATATGTTTAAAATTCATTCAGACTATAAACCAACTGGCGACCAGCCAGAAGCAATAGAATACTTATCAAATGGCATTAAAGAAGGCAAAAAATTTCAGACTTTGCTTGGTGTAACTGGAAGCGGAAAAACATTTACAATGGCAAATATAATAGAAAAAGTACAAAAACCAACACTTGTTTTAGCACATAATAAAACACTAGCTCGGACAATTATATAGTGAGTTCAAAGAGTTTTTCCCAGAAAACAACGTAGAATACTTTGTTAGCTATTACGACTATTATCAACCAGAAGCATATATACCACAATCAGATACATATATAGAAAAAGATGCTTCTATTAATGATGAAATAGACAAGCTTCGCCACTCTGCAACAGCAAGTCTTTTTGAAACAAGAGATGTAATTATAGTAGCATCTGTTTCTTGCATATATGGATTAGGAGACCCTATAGATTATGAAAATATGGCAGTTTCTTTAAGACCAAATATGAAAATTGAAAGAAATAATATGCTAAAAAAATTAGTAAATATGCAATATACTAGAAGTGAATTAGAATTTAAAAGAGGTACTTTTAGAGCAAAAGGAGATATAGTAGAAATATATCCATCAGACGAAAGCGAAACAGCCATAAGGGTTGAATTTTGGGGAGATGAAGTAGAAAAAATTTCAGAAATTAATCCATTAACAGGTAAAATAACAGGAATTAGGCAACATGTTATGATATTTCCAAATTCCCACTATGCTACAACAAAAGAAAAAATGGAAAGGGCAATAACTACTATCCAAGAGGAATTGATAGACCGAATTAAATATTTTAAAGAAAATAATAAACTAATAGAAGCTCAAAGAATAGAAGAAAGAACAAACTTTGATATAGAAATGATGAGAGAAACTGGCTTTTGCCAAGGAATAGAAAATTATTCTAGACATATAAGCGGAAGAGAGCCAGGAAGTAGCCCATATACATTATTTGATTATTTTCCCAAAGACTTTTTACTTTTAATAGATGAATCACATGCAACAATTCCACAAGTAAGAGCAATGTATAATGGAGATAGAGCAAGAAAAGAGTCTTTAGTAAAATATGGTTTTCGTCTGCCATCTGCATTTGATAACAGACCACTTAAATTTGAAGAATTTGAAAAAAGAATTAATCAATGTATTTTTGTAAGTGCTACACCTGCTGAATATGAAAAAGAACATAGTAAAGAAAATGTTGTAGAGCAAATAATTAGACCAACAGGTCTTCTAGATCCTAAAATAGAGGTAAAACCTGTTGAAAATCAAATAGATGATTTAATAGAGCAAATTCATGAAAGAGTAGAAAAGAAAGAAAGAGTTTTAGTAACTACTTTAACCAAGAAAATGGCAGAAGATTTAACAAGCTATTTAGCAGGAATAAATATAAAAGTAAAATATATGCATTCAGATATTAAAGCATTAGAAAGAATGGAAATTATTAGAGACTTGCGTTTAGGTGAGTTTGATGTATTAGTTGGAATTAACTTATTAAGAGAGGGATTAGACATTCCAGAAGTTTCACTTGTAGCAATTCTTGATGCAGATAAAGAAGGCTTTTTGCGTTCAGAAAGGTCTTTAATACAAACTATAGGTCGTGCTGCAAGAAATACAGAAGGAAAGGTAATTATGTATGCAGATGAACTAACAGAAAGCATGGAAAAAGCTATTTCTGAAACTAATCGTAGAAGAAAAATTCAAGAAGAATATAATAAAAAACATGGTATTACACCAAAAACAATTCAAAAATCAATTAGAGATACAATCAAAGCAAGCTTTGTTGAAGAAATACAAGAGCAATATGATATAGATAAAGAAACTGATATGAAAGATATCATAGCAAAATTAACAGATGAAATGTTAAATTATGCAACTCAAATGGAGTTTGAAAAAGCTGCTGAAATTAGAGATAAAATTAAAGAATTAGAATCAATGTTAGAACAAAATAATTAAATATATAGTAACACCTCTGGAACAACCAGAGGTGTTTTAAATTCAAGGTTTTTAATTAATTGCTGCTGTAGGGAATCTGCACAGGATCGTCTTCGCCGGGGTTTAAAAGCTGTTCTTTCAGCTTAGGGTTGTTCTCAGCGGAAACCATAAGCAGTTCATGGGCCTTGCTGCTTTCAATTGCAACATGGCGCCAACTGATATGGCAAGAATGCTGACCGGGATAGCCGGTTATGGATTCAGCGGAAATTCTCTGGATGCTGAATCCTTCTTTGAGAAGCTGCTTCTCCTGCGATTGATAGAGATGAAGATTTGCCCAGGTTACGCCGCGCTGAGCATGATACTCCAAGCGCTGCACAATAGTAGGCCGATCTCCATGTAAAATAGATTGCCCGATGCTCATCAATTAGACCTCCTTAAATTTTTTTGATGTTGGTTATGCAAAATTTACATAACGGTAATGAAACATCAGCAAAATTTATTATATCATAATTTAGGCTTAATGTACACATATTTACATTAATTTTATTTGATTTATTGAAATTAATGTAAAAAACAAGTATAATATGTATGAAAATTTAAAGAGGGGAAGTACATTTAAAGTGGAATATAGTATATCAATTTATTTTTTATATTTTATAATAATAGCAATTTGTGGTTGGATTATGGAAATAACACTTCAATTGTTTGAAAAGCATAAATTTGCAGATAGAGGTTTTTTAATTGGACCATATTGTCCAATTTATGGAATAGGAGCATTATTTATTACTTTTGGATTATCTAGCTTAAAAGAGCATCCTTTTGCTTTGTTTTGTGTAGCAATAGTTATTTGTGGTGTTTTGGAATACTTAACAAGTTATGTTATGGAAAAATTATTTCATGCTAGATGGTGGGATTATAGTAATACCAAGTATAATATAAATGGTAGAATTTGTTTGGAAACAATTATACCTTTTGGCATACTAGGAATGTTATTAATATATATAGTTAATCCATTTATATTTAATAATCTAGCAAAAGTTAATTTAAACATATTAAATATAATTGCAATAATTATTGCTAGTATTTTTGCTATAGATATTGGAATATCATTAAAAGTAATTTTAAATGTTCGTTCAACAACTAAAAAGTTCGATAATGAAAATCCTAAAGATAATACAGAAGAAATATCTATTAAAGTAAGAGAATTTCTTAGAGATAAATCTTTCTTAAATAGAAGATTAATAGATGCCTTTCCAAAACTAACTGCTATTATAAAAGAGCATGGGGAAAGAATAAAGCAAAAAACTGTAGAAGTAAAAGAAGGAATTACTAATAAAGCTATGGAAGTAAAAGAAGACTTAAGTGAAAAGGCAAATGAGGTAAAAACAGACTTAGTAAATAAAAAAGAAAAAGTAAAAAAAGAATTTAAACAAGGAATTGATAAAACATCTAAAACTGTAAGAGTAAACATGAAAATTGCTAAAAGGAAGGTTACTTCTAAAAATAAAAATAAAAATAGAAAGGCAAAAGACGATGGGGTTAATAAATAGTAAAGAAAATGAAAATGTTCAAATAGCAAAAGAAATGCTTTCACTTGGAATTGATATAGAGCAAGTATGTGAAATTACTAAACTTTCTAAGGAAGCTATAGAAAAAATAATACAAGAAAATCTTTTACTTTAATTCCTTAATAGCTTCCCTTGCAAGTTCATCACAACGATTATTAAACTCGTTATCACTATGTCCTTTTACCTTATGAAAAGTAACATCATGTATTTTTGTTAATTCTAATAATTCTTGCCATAGTTCTTTATTTTTAACTTCCTCTTTATTAGAATTTTTCCAATTGTTCTTAATCCAACCATCAATCCAATGATTTAAAAAGGCATTAACAACATAAGCACTATCACTATATAATTGTACTTTACATGGTCGTTTTAATAATTTTAATGCTTCAATAACTCCACTTAATTCCATAACATTATTTGTAGTATCTTTTTTTCCGCCTGAAATTTCTTTTCTATTTTCTCCTAACATTAAAATTGCACCATAACCACCAGGGCCAGGATTTCCACTACAAGCGCCATCTGTATATATAATAACTTCTTCCATAAACAAATTCTCCTTTTAAACATTGTAAAATAATTTCTTTTATGATATTATATCAATAAATAAAATCAAGTCAATAAAAAACGTAAAAGAAGGTGAAGTATTGTGAGCAAAGTGCTTGGAATTATAGCAGAATACAATCCATTTCATAATGGACATTTATATCATATTCGTAAATCTATTGAAGAAAGTAGAGCAGAATATGTTGTTTGCGTTATATCAGGCAATTTTGTACAAAGAGGAAATACTTCAATAATAGATAAATGGACAAAAACTAAAATGGCTATTGCAAATGGAGCAGATTTGGTTTTAGAACTTCCAACTATTTATAGTACTTCAAGTGCTGAAAATTTTGCAGAAGGAGCAATAAGGCTATTAGATTCGTTAGGAGTAGTAGATACCATATCATTTGGAATGGAAACAAATGATATAGCAACTTTAAATAACATTGCAAATGTAGTTTTTCAAGAACCAAAAGAATATGTAACAATGCTAAATCATGAATTAAGTAAAGGAGTTTCTTTTCCTAAAGCTAGAGAAAGTGCATTATTAATGTATTTGAACGATATCAAACGATATGCTAATGTTTTATCTGGAGCAAATAATATTTTAGGAATAGAATATTTAAAAGCATTAAAAAAACTAAAAAGTTCACTAATTCCACTTGGAATTAAGAGGGAAAAAGTTTATTATAATGATGAAATGATTGTAGATGATTTTGCAAGTGCAACAGCAATTAGAAAATTTATATCACAAAGGCAGTTTGATGAAATAAGGAAAGTAATACCACGTTCATCTTATGTACTATTAGGACAAGAATTAAAAAAAGGTCATTATGTATTAGACTTATCTAAATTTCAAAAAGAAATTATATATATATTAAGAAAAATGACAATTGAAGATATTCGTAATCTTCCAGATGTTTCTGAGGGCTTAGAAAATGTAATAAAAAATGCTGCAGATTCTTGCAATAATATAATAGACTTAGTAAATATGATTAAATCTAAAAGATATACTCAAACTAGAATACAAAGAATATTAATATATGCACTACTTGGAATTGATAAAAAAATGATGGAAACTTCTAAAAAAGTAATTCCGTATGCTAGAATTTTAGGCTCTAGTGAAAAAGGAAAAAAATTAATTTCAGAAATGATAGGAAAAAATCCAAAAGTAAACATAGTAACATCTGTTAAAAAGTTTTTAGAAACATCTAAGAATAAAAATTTAAAAGATATGTTAAAATTAGATATATATGCAACAAATGTGTATACTTTGGGATATGAAAGAGATTCATGGTCAAACCTAGATTATACTAATAAAATTGTAACCATAAAAGATATAAAGGAGTAAATAAATGGTTATTGGAATAACTGGAAGTTCTGGAGCAGGTAAAAGTACAGTATGTGAAATATTAAAAAATAAATATGGAGCAAAAATTATTACTGCAGATAAAATTGCTAAAGACCTATCTCAAAAAGGAACATTATATTTAGCAGAAATTGTAAAGAATTTTGGGCAAGAAATATTATTAGAAAATGGAGAATTAAACAGAAGAAAACTAGCAGACATCATATATCACAATGAAGAAAAAAGAGAACTTTTAAATAATTGCACTTTCAAATATATATGTAAAGAAATTGAAAAACAAATTAAGGATTATACAAATAATTATAAAAATGAAAAATTAAATAATTATGGAAATTTATTAAAAAATAATGACCTAATAATTGCAATAGATGCACCATTACTATTTGAAGCAAATGCTCAAGATATTTGTGATATAACAATTGCAGTAATATCACAAAATAAAGAAGAGCAAATAAATAGAATTATAAAACGAGACAATATAAATAGAAGTCATGCAATTGCTAGAATAAATGCACAAAAATCAAATGATTTCTATAAAAATAAATGTAACTACACTATTATAAATGATAATAAATTGTTAGACTTAGAAAGTCAAATAGATAATATTTTAAAAAAATAAACTCTTATATTATAGGAGTTTGTTTTTGTTTGTATTAATTGTAATAAAATATGCCATACTAAAATGTAAGACACAATGAAATATAACTCATATTATTGCATTTTGTTACATTTTGGTTACAATTACATAACATTTTTGTAACAATATTGAATTGAATTAATAATTAGAATATAATTAAATTAATTAAAAAATCCATAAAAAGGGGAGAACAATTATGGAAACTTTTGCAGATTATATATTATCTGAAAAAGATTGGATACGAAAAATGGAAATTATGTACTATTTTCAAAAAAGAACTGGCATATTTTTCGACAAATCTGTTATTTTTAAAACTTACATTGCTAAATTATTTCTAGAAAATACTAATTTAGGATTAGATGAAAACGAAATAATAACAGCTTGCTTATTATGCAACTGCAAAAAAACAGATAATCCACAAGATTTAAACAAAGTCAAATCTTATGCAAAAGAAGGAGCTAATTATTTAAAAGAACTTGGATTTTCAGATAAATTTTGTAAAATTTGTGAAGAAGTAAACAGATATAGCGGAAGCACACCTAGAGAAAAAGAAAGTGATGTTCTAGAATTAGTAGATAATTTTGGAGCAATGCTATTAGATAGACCAGAAAGAATTGCATTTAAACCAGATGAAGCAATTGTATTATTAGAATATAGAAACTTAAAAGATAAGCATAATGTATATTTAAATGATTTTAAAGAATTTTTTAATAGAATGCAGGAGGTATTTGTATGAGTAAAACAGTTTTCGAATATTCTTCAAGCGAATTTAATAGAACTGCAAATTCAGTTCCAATATGTGCTTCAACAGCTGTTGCAACTTTAAAAAGAGTAGAAGAAGCAATTAAAAGGTCTCGTGAAACAGTTCATGTTGAAGAAACTCCAAAAAACATTGTAGTTACATCAGATGATATAAAAACTGCCATGAATAGAGAAGAGTTAGAAGATTTTGGCGATATATATGTGCCTTCAGAAGACGAAAATAATTTAGCTGAAGAAGCAAGCAGAGAAAGAGATTCAGGAGAAGAAAGATAACAGAAAGTTATATACTATAAAATACAAAAGAAAAGTTATTTTATATAAAAATTAGTTTTTATATAAAATGAAAAAAGATTGGTGTTTTCCAGTCTTTTTTCTGTGCTTTTATGCAGTTAAATTAATATTATTTCAAAAAAATTTAAAACAAGAAAGGAAAAATAATATGAAAGAAATGTTTGCAGATTTACATGTACATATTGGAAGAAGTGAAAGTGGAAAACCTATTAAAATAACTGCTGCTAAAAGTTTAAATTTTGCTAATATTACAAAAGAATGTTCAGATAGAAAAGGAATTCAAATTGTAGGAATTATAGATTGTGCTTCACCTTATGTAATAGAAGATATTGAAAAATTTTTACAAACAGGAGACGCTTATGAAATTAAAGATGGCGGAATAATTTATAAAGATAAAGTATGTATTATTTTAGGTAGTGAAATAGAAACTTCAGAAATAAATGATGAAGGTAAAACAGGTAGTGCTCATAATTTATGCTATTTTCCTACTTTAGCAGATATAAAGGCATTTTCAAAAGAAATGACTAAATATATTCATAATATTACCTTAAGTTCTCAAAGAGCCTGTATTTCTGCTTATGAGTTAATAGACATTGTAGAAAAATTTAATGGAATTTTAATTCCAGCACATGCATTTACACCATATAAGAGCTTTTATGGAAATTGCACAAGCCGTTTAGAAAGAATTTTTAAAGAAAAGTTTAATAAAATATTTGCCATAGAGCTTGGCTTAAGTGCAGATACATATTTAGCAGACCAAATATCTGAACTTGAAACAAGAACATTTGTAACAAATTCAGATGCACACTCTCTTCCTAAAATAGCTAGAGAATATAATAAAATTTTAGTAGAAGATATTTCTTTTAAAGAACTATTAAAAGCTTTAAAAGGAGAAGATGGAAGAAAAATATTAACAAACTACGGCTTAGATCCTAAGCTTGGCAAATATCATAGAACTTATTGTGAAAGTTGTAATAAATCAATAGAAGGAGAGCCTCCTATTAAAGAATGTCCTATATGTCATGGAAGCAATATAACAATGGGAGTTCTAGATAGAATAGTTTCTATAAGAGATAAAAATGAAAGTAAAAGTCCTGCAAATAGACCAGAATATGTTTACCAAGTACCATTAACATTTGTTCCTGGTTTAGGAGCAAAAACAATAGATAAACTATTAAGCAATTTTGATACAGAAATGACAATACTTCATAAACTTTCGGAAGATGATATAGAAGCAGTTGTAGGTAAAAAAATAGCAAAAATAATTGTTGCAGCAAGAACTGGTAATGTTTCTATTATATCAGGCGGTGGAGGAGTATATGGCAAGTTAACAGTAGGCTAAAATGTAATTTCATTAATTTATTTAAGTTTAAATAATCAAAGGTTCTAAATCTCATTTTATTACATAGATATTATGTATAAATATCTTTAAATATGAATAGCACTTTTAAACATTACATAGGAGGAATAAAATGAGACAAAAGCCAAAAAAAACTTCAAAAATAGCTCAGTTAATAATAAATCATATAAAAGATAATTTCAAAGCATACATTATAGTTTCACTTATTTTATTAATAGGCATTGTATTAGGTGTATTTTTTGTTAATAATATGAACGCGTCTCAAGTAGAAGAGCTAAAAACATATATAAATACTTTTATAAATTCTTTAAAACAGGGAGCTACAATAGATAATATACAGCTACTTAAAAAATCTATAGGAAGTAATTTATTATTTACATTTTTAATGTGGTTTATAGGCTCTACTGTAATAGGAATTCCTATTGTTTTAGCAATAGTTGCATTTAGAGGATTTTGCCTTGGATATACAATATCAAGCTGTATAGCAGTTTTAGGAACTGGAAATGGCATATTATTTTTCTTAGCTAGTGTCTTATTACAAAATTTAATTTTTATACCATGTATGCTTGCATTAGCTGTTAGTGGAATGAAATTATATAAATCTATAATGAAAGATAAGCGCAAAGAAAATATAAAAATTGAGGTTATTAGACATACTGCATTTTCTTTACTTATTTTAGCTTTTTTACTACTTTCTTCGGTAGTTGAAGCATACATATCTACAAATTTATTACTATTATGTATAGGGTATTTTTAAAAATAATAAAATTTTAATTTTTTAAGAAAAATCTATTTACAATTTTAAATTATTTTGATATAACATATAATAGTTTACGTAAATTGATAAAAGTGCTTTTCAAGCATTAAGTAATAAAATATATAAAGATAGGGGACTTTAAAATGGAAAAACAAATTAAATCTTTTTTAGAATTTCTTGAAAATGAAAAAAAATTATCAGATAACACATTACAATCATATAGAAGAGATATAGTACAATTCGAAGAATATGTTGAAAAAAATAGAATAAACTTTTTAAAATTTACTCAAGAAGATACTAAAGCCTATCTAAAATATCTACAAGAAGCTGGTAAAAAAACATCAACAATTTCTAGAAACTTGGCATCTTTAAGATCTTTTTATCAATTTTTAATTAGAATAAAAAAGATAAAAAATGATCCAACAGATGATATTCAATCTCCTAAGGTAGAAAAAAGAGTTCCTAGTGTACTTACATCACAAGAAGTAGAGTTACTATTAGATCAGCCAAAAGATGTTGATTTAAAAGGAACTAGAGATAAAGCAATGTTAGAATTTGCTTATGCTACTGGAATGAGAGTTACAGAAATAATTTCTTTAAATTTAGAAGATGTTAATTTAGACGAAGGATTTGTTATATGTAAGCAAGGCTCTAAACAAAGAAATATACCTTTAGGTTCATTATCTTTAAAAGCTTTAAAAGAATATATAGATGAAGCAAGACCAATCTTAATAAAAGATGAAAAGGAAAAAGCTTTATTTGTTAATGTAAATGGAAGAAGATTAACAAGACAAGGATTTTGGAAAATAGTAAAATATTATAAAGAACAAGCTCATATTACAAAAGATATTACACCACATGTATTAAGACATTCATTTGCAACACACTTATTACAAAACGGTGCAGATTTAAAAGCAATACAAACTATGCTTGGACATTCAGATATATCTTCTACACAAGTGTATATGCAATTTCAAGATCCAGGTATTAAAGATGTATATCAAAAAGCTCACCCAAGAGCGTAAAATAAAAAAACTCTTTTATGAAAATAGAAGAGTTTTTTATTTATTTTATATATAAAACTACTTGACAGTTTACAATAATCAATATAAAATAATAATGTAAGTAATATATTCTAATATAAATTTAAAATAAATTAGTTATATATATTTCGTACATTGAAAATTAAATAAGAAAGAGGTGTAAAGATTATGAATAGTATCGTAATCGCTATCGCCGTTTTTCTAATTTCAGCAGTAATTTTTACTTTCGTAGGAATGTTTATAAGAAAAAAAATTGCTGAGTCTAAAATGGAAAGTGCAGAAAATGAAGCAAAAAAAATAATTGAAATGGCAAACATAGAAGCAGAAAACAAAAAGAAAGAGGAAATATTTAAGGCAAAAGAAGAAATTATGAATGCCAGAAAAGATTTAGACCAGGAGGTTAGAGAAAGAAGAGGCGAAGTTCAAAATCAAGAAAGAAGATTAATTCAGAAAGAAGAAAATCTAGAAAAGAAACAAGAAATGGTAGAAAAAAAGGAAAAAGATTTAGAAACTAAATACCATGAACTAGAAGATAAAAAGCAAGAAATTGAAAATGTATTAAATAAACAAATTGAAGAATTGCAAAAAATTTCTGGATTATCAAAAGAAGAGGCAAAACAAATTTTACTTTCTGAACTTGAAAAACAATTAACAGCAGAAAAAGCAGCATTAATAAGAGATATGGAAACAAAACTAAAGGAAGAATCTGAAAAAAAAGCAAAAGAACTTATTAGCTATACTGTTCAAAAATGCGCTGCAGATCATACTTCTGAAACAACAGTATCTATTGTAGCTCTTCCAAATGATGATATGAAAGGTAGAATCATTGGTAGAGAGGGTAGAAACATTAAAACATTAGAAACATTAACAGGTATAGATTTAATAATAGATGATACACCAGAAGCTGTTGTTATATCAGGATTTGATCCACTAAGGAGAGAAGTAGCCAGAATTGCTCTTGAAAAATTAATTGAAGATGGAAGAATTCATCCAGCTAAAATAGAAGAAATGGTTGAAAAAGCAAAAGAGGAATTAGAGCAAACAATTAAAGAAGAAGGAGAAAGAGCTATATTAGAAACTGGAGTAATTGGTTTACATCCAGACCTAGTTAAATTAATAGGTAAGCTTAAATACAGAACAAGCTATGGACAAAATGTTTTAAATCATTCTATAGAAGTATCTAATTTAGCTAGAATAATGGCAGAAGAATTAGGCTTAGATCCAAAACTTGCAAGAAGAGCAGGTTTATTACATGATATTGGTAAAGCATTAGACCATGATATGGAAGGTACTCATGTAGAACTTGGAGTAGATATTTTAAAGAAATATAAAGAAAATGAAAATGTAATAAATGCAGTTGAAGCACATCATGGAGATGTAGAGCCAAAAACTATTGAGGCTGTTCTTGTACAAGCAGCTGATGCTATATCTGCATCAAGACCTGGTGCAAGAAGAGAAACTCTAGAAGCATATATTAAAAGATTAGAGCAACTAGAAAGCATAGCAGATTCTTTTGATGGTGTAGATAAATCTTTTGCTATACAAGCTGGTAGAGAAATTAGAATCATTGTTAAGCCAGAGCAAATTAATGATGACCAAATGACATTAATGGCTAGAGATATTGCTAAAAAGGTTGAAGAAGAAATGGAATACCCTGGACAAATTAAAGTTAATGTGGTTAGAGAAACAAGAGTTATAGACTATGCTAAATAATTATATTAGATGTAACTAATAGTTACATCTTTTTTATTTAAAAGAATATTTTCGCTAGTTGAAAAACCTTGATAGTGTAAGTTTAGAAATTTGTAAAAAAACTTATCGACACGAA